>JAFGEH010000176.1 GCA_016931665.1 Candidatus Cloacimonadota bacterium
AGGAAAATATTGACCTAATTTTGAATTATAAATTATCTTAGGATTCATCAAACCTGAGAAAAAGGAGAGATAATGTTTGAGCAGCTCAAACGTATCCTGGCGAAAGTTCAAGCTGATTATGCCGATCTTCGTTATGAGATCAAGCGTGATACCTTTATCAATTTCAGCGGTAAGGAACTCGATCGTATCGGGGCCAATAAAACCGATGGCTATGTACTGAGGGTATTGAAAGGAGGTGGCATGTCCAGCGTGTCCTTCACCCGTCCGGAAGAAGCCGGAGCTGCCATCAGATCTGCCCTGGATAATGCCGGACTTTTCAGCCGGAATCAGGAAAAACCTGTTATATTGGCCCATAGCCCCGTAATCAGAGAGAATTTTTCACCACTCCAGAAACTTGATCCCGCTCATATAACGATTGATGAAAAACTGGAACTGACCCGACGATATAACAATATCCCCCTCAGTCAGGAAAAGATAATTACCACTAATATCGGTTATGCCGATATCTCACGGGAGAAGTACTTCCTAAATACCGAGGGAAGCGAGATCAATGAAAATCTGGTAACTGTAAGAATGGGTGGTTATATAACCAGCAAAGAAGGAAACCTCACACAGAATCTGCGTATCAGTTCGGGAGGAAGTAACGGTTTTCAGAATGTTCAGAACCTGGAAGAAATGTTCGAAAAAAGGACTAAAATTGTACTGGACCTGCTGCAGGCCAAACCTATCCCCGGCGGTGCAGCCAACTGCGTGCTGAACCCCAGTATGGCCGGTGTTTTCGCTCATGAAGCCTTCGGTCATTTCTCGGAAGCCGATATCGTTGAATCTCTGCCGGCGATGCGTGAGAAGATGCAGTTGGGAAATATACTGGGAAACGAAGTATTGAGCATTACAGACGACGCTACCCTGCCTGGCCAGCTGGGGTTTTACAAATACGACGACGAAGGCGTGGCAGTAAGGCCAGTAAAACTTCTGACTAATGGCGTTCTGACCGGCCGGCTCCATTCACGGCGCACTGCTGCCGAATTCAATGAACCGCTTTCCGGTCACTGTGTGGCAGAAGACTTCCGTTATGCCCCGATCATTCGTATGGGAACCATCTTCATCGAACCGGGAACACTCACTCTGGAAGAGTTGTTGAACATAGCTGAGAATGGTTATTATATTCTGGATGCCAAAGGAGGTCAGACTTCAGGAGAAAATTTCACCTTCGGCGCCCAGTACGGATATGAGGTCATAAACGGCAGACTGGGTCAGATGGTAAGGGATATCAATATTTCCGGTAATCTCTACCAGACCCTGAAAGATATCACCCAGGTGGGGAATGACCGTGTTCTTAGCAGGACCGGCGGCTGTGGCAAAGGACAGACAAATATCCGCTCCTGCCATGGCGCTCCGCATGTTCTGGTCAGAGATGTTATCATTGGAGGCGTCTAATGGACAAATTACTGGTTAAACTGAGAAAGGCTGCCGATCAGGGCGAGGTCTATAACCTGGAATCCTCCAGCAACAGTGTTGACTTCCAGAATGGACGACTGCATGACCTGGAAAGCAAATATCAGTCCGGATACAGCCTGAGATTGATCAAAGACGGCATCCTGGGATCTGCCTACACCAGGAATCTGCTGGACGAGAATGACTTTATAAATAATGCTTTAACCTCAATGTTGGGAAAGATCCGAGCAGGTTATGATTTCCCGCTGACAAACAAACTTCCCTCTCTTAATACTTATGATCCGGATATTGCTGCTGTCGGCAGTGATCTGCTGGTTGAAGAGTGCCATCGAATTTCTGCTCAGATCAAATCGCAAACGGATGCTGAAATAGAGCTCGGTGTGATACAGGAAACATCTAATCTCAATATAGTAAACACAAATAGCACCAGAGTTGGTTCCCGTCACAGCCGGTATATTCTCAACGTCAGTCTGATCTATCCAGGCGGCGGAACCGGGCTGGATCTGGTGTTGTATGACAAAGCCTTTCGTTCACTGGAACAGAATTTACTGGAGGAATTGATCGGGATGTACAACTTTTCCCAAAAACCGGTTACCACGACCGGCGGTCCCATGCAGGTCCTGTTTCTGCCTGCCAGCATTTACACTCTCACCTGGCGTCTGCTCAGTGCCACCAGCGGTAAGAATATCCATGAGAAAGTCAGCCCTGTTGCCGGGAGAACGGGTGAGCTGATACTCAGTCCTTTATTTTCTCTGCAGGACGACCCCCTCAATGATGAACTGCCCGGGGCTCGGGCCTTCGATGACGAGGGAACTGCCACACAATCTCTGATGATATATCAGAACGGTGTTCTGCAGAATTTCTACAACGATCTGGAATATGGCTGGAAAAACGGAACAGGTTCCAGCGGACACGGATACCGGGCCGGCATGTGGGGTGGTGATCCTATTACCTTGAAGCCTTCTCCCAATCTGCAGCATCTCAGCATATTGCCTGGCAATAAAACTCTGTCAGAAATGATCAGAATGATGGATCGGGGTTTAATCCTGGCTGGTGTAATGGGAGCTCATAGTGGCAATATCCCCCATGGTGATTTTTCAGTAGGCGTTAGTCCGGGTATCCTGGTTGAACATGGAAAGATCACTGGCAGGATCAAAGATGCCATGGTTGCAGGTAATGTCTATAACGTACTGAAGAACATTATAGCTATCGAAAATCGGCAGCATCCCACCTGGGGCGGAATGTTCCCGGCTATTTTATGCGATAAGATTAATGTTTCCACCAAGAGTTAATGCCACTGCCACACCCTGATCTGCCCTGGTCCCAAAGGAGACAATGATGAGTAAATTTGCCTATATCATAAAAAGAAACGGAGAAAAGGTTCCTTTCAACCGGAATCGCATTGTCAATGCTATCTTCCGGGCAGCAGTGGAATCAGGGGAAAGAGACAGGAATTGTGCTGAAGAGATGGCGGATCAGGTTATTGCCAAACTGGAAAGGGACTTCAGTGAAGGCCATATTCCCCATATAGAGGAAATCCAGGACATCGTTGAATACGTTCTCATCAAGAATAACCATGCCCGGGTAGCAAAAAAATATATCCTCTACCGTGATGAGCGGCGTCGTAAAAGGGATAATGATTCCAAACAGGATTACCGCCCTTCTGAGAAAATCCCCTGGGCAAAATGCTGGCTGGCTCTGGACTGGGCTGTCAGTCATGACTTGCATACTGTGGAAAAAGTCAATGCCCGGATCAGGAATGGTAATATTGAAGAAATTATCCAACTTTCCGAAGCAGCCTATAACCGAGAGATCAAATCCGCAGCAGAACTGATTGCCGAACGCAGCAGTGAGTTAAAACTGGTTATTATTACCGGCCCTTCTTCTTCCGGAAAAACTACAACGACCATCAAGCTGGAGAAATTCCTGACCGGAGACGGATTCAAATTCCACGCCCTGAACATTGATAATTATTTCTTCGATCTGGCTATGCATCCTCGGGATGAGTTTGGAGATTATGATTTTGAAACTCCTCAGGCTCTTGATATTGCTCTCATAAATGAACATCTGGAAAAAATTGTCCGCGGCGAAGAAGTTCTGATTCCCTATTATGATTTCAAGACCGGTACCCGGAAAGATAAACACACACCTTTCCGCATCAGATCAGATGAAGTTCTCCTGCTGGACAGCCTGCACGGACTCTTCCCCGCCATGACCGAAGC
>JAFGEH010000177.1 GCA_016931665.1 Candidatus Cloacimonadota bacterium
ATGTTGGAAACAGTCGGGAAAAGGGTGATCAGGATAGACGGTCCCGAGAAAGCTTCCGGAAAAGCTGTGTATGGAGATGATATCCGGCTACCCGGACTGTTGTACGCTGCCTGTCGCTATAGTGATATCCCGGCCGGAAAGATTATGAATCTGGATATTTCCGCCCTGGCCGGAATGACTGGAGTAAAGGCTGTAGCTACTTTTTCTGATATCCCCGGCCAAAGCAGGCTCGGCCCTATACGAAAAGACCAATATGCCCTGGTGGACAGAGAAATCTTTTTTCATGGTGATGTGCTGGCCGTGGTGGCTGCGGAGGATAAAAGACAAGCCCTGGAGGCTGTTAATTCCATAATAGTTGATTATGAGCCCTATGAGCCAGTATGTGACCCGGAAAAAGCCCTGCTATCATCGACAAGATTGATCCATCCTGATTTTAAAAGCAATCTGGTTGTTCATTATCCATTGATCAAAGGTGATATTGAGCGTGGATTCGCCGAATCGGATCATATTCTGGAACGGGAATATAGAACCGGATTCGTCGAACATGCCTATCTGGAACCGGAATCCGTGGTGGCAGTTCCGGATCCAGTTACTGCGGGGTACAAGATATTCGGGTCTATCCAGAATCCCTACACCACCCGCAGGGCAGTGGCGGAATTCATGGGTCTTCGTCTGAATCAGATCAATGTTTGCAGTTCTACTCTGGGAGGATCTTTCGGGGGAAAGGACGATATTGTAAATATGATGGCCTGCCGGGTTGCCCTGCTCGCTAAATTAACCGGTAAGCCGGTCAAACTAACCAACACGAGGGAGAATTCCATCCGCGAGAGTTATAAACGCCATCCGTATATCATGAAGTATAAAACGGGATTCACCCAGGACGGCCGGATAAAAGCCATGCAGATAGACATTCTGGCGGACAGCGGCGCCTATTCTTCCCAGAGTTTTTTTGTGACCTGGCGTTCCGTGGTGCAAGCCACTGGCCCCTATGAAATAGAAAATGTTAAAACCGATATCAGGGCAGTATATTCTAATAACTGTTATACCGCCGCCTTTCGTGGTTTCGGATCACCCCAGGTGATCTTTGCCCAGGAATCACTAATGGATGAGATTGCTGAACTCTGTTACCTTTCACCACTGGAAATCCGGCAGATCAACGGCTATCGGCAGGGAAGTATCACCGCCAGCGGTCAGGTCCTTCAGGATCACCAGGTATCGCTTCTGCAGGTCATTAAAGAAGCTGCCGCCAAAGCTGATTTTCTGAACAAATATAAAAAATTCAGGCAGATGAACAATGAAAATACCCGTTACCGCTACGGGATCGGATTAGCCTGCAGTTTTCGTGGCTGCGCTCTGGGTGCCGAAGGAACGGATGCCACCTCTGCTATTGTCAGTGTACAGGCAGATGGCAGTGTATATGTCATAGCGGGATTGAATGAGAATGGCCAGGGATTGAGAACCACTTTTTGCCAGATTGCTGCCGAAGTACTGGGAATTCCCTTGCCCAGGATTGTTTTTGTCGAACCGCAGACAGCAACCATAGCAGATGGCGGTCCAACGGTTGCTTCCCGTTCCACCCTGATGGGCGGGAATGCCGTACAGGAAGCTGCTGAGAAGATCAAGAAAACCATGTTTTCGGTAATTATGGATTTTCTTAATACCGATAACCTGTCTGAGACTATCTGGCAAAAGGACACGATAACGGGTCCGGACGGGAAACAGCTGAAGTTCCGGGAAGCCGTGGAACTTACCCTGAAAGCAGGCTATAACCTTTCAGCCTATGGCTGGTACAAGGCTCCGAAAGTCAACTGGCAAGAGGATACTGGACAGGGAAATGCATATTTCACTTATGTTTATGGATGTCAGGTCGCAGAATTGAAAGTAGATACTCTTACCGGGAAAATCCAGGTAGAGAAAATAACTGCTGCCCATGATGCAGGCAGAATAATTAATCGTATTGGTGCAGAAGGCCAGGTTTATGGCGGAGTGCTGCAGGGAATGGGCTATGCCTTAATGGAAGATTTGAACAGTCAGAATGGCGAGATCAAAGCCGTCAATTTTGACGAGTATCTGCTACCCACCTGCCAGGATGCTGTTGCCATCGAACCAGTCCTGATCGAGAACCCCGATCAGTACGGGCCCTTCGGAGCAAAAAGTTTGGGAGAACCTACCCTTGAACTTACAGCTGCAGCCATCAATAATGCCTTCTGCCTGGCAACAGGTAAAAGATCCTATCGTATTCCCCTGACCCTGGAACAGAGCTTCCTGGGCAAACCTTTAGTTAAACCGGAAAGACAAAGCCTGGTAAAATCCTCTAACCAGGTAATCAAACAGACTGACCATTTGCCGGAAATCCATATTGAATCGGCAGAAACAATCTCAGAAGCACTGCAAATACTGCGGGATGGTAAATATCGTATACTGGCCGGAGGTACCGATCTCCTGATTGACCTCAGAAAAAAAATCCAACCGCAGTATCTACTCAATATCGGCCGCATAAACGAGCTCCGGGATATAAAAAAAACTCGGCAGGAATTGATCATAGGCGGTGGAGTAACCTTTTCGGGTTTATTGAGAGATCAGAATATAATCAACCTTTTCCCCGTCCTGCATCAAGCCTGCACTCAGATCGGTTCACTACAGATCCGCAACCGGGCCACAATCGGCGGTAATATTGTCAATGCAGCTCCCTGTGCCGATTCTGTTCCGCCCCTCATTCTCTATGATGCCAGTATTACCCTGACTTCCCCTTCCGGATCCAGAGTCCTGAGAGTTGACGAATTCCTGGAAAGAAGCTATCGGACAAAAATCCTTCCGGACGAAATTCTTACCGCCATTTCCCTGCCTTTACCCCGGCAGGAATATCGACATTTTTATTATCAGCTGGGACGGCGGCAGGCAGTGAATATAACCAGATTAAGCCTGAGTGGAATTGCCTGCTTTGATGATCAAGGATTGATCCATGAATGCCGTCTGGTTGACGGCGCCTTGTTCCCTAAACCCCGCCGCTTGTTGGAAATTGAGAACCTTTTACACAACAGTTTCCCCACTCCTGCACTTATCGGAGAAATTGAATATATTCTGGACGCAATTATCGAAAAGGAGATCGGAAAACGCTGGTCCGTTGCTTACAAGAAACCTGTCTTCATTAATCTGGTAAAGGCTGCAATAATGGAATTAACCAAACGGAGCTAGAAATGACAGATCTGAAATTCAAATTAAATGGCCAGGAAACACGCTTGTCTGTCCCTGATAATCTGCGTTTGCTGGATATACTGCGTGATGTATTGGGGCTCACGGGAACCAAGGAAGGGTGTGGAATCGGAGAATGTGGTGCTTGTACGGTTCTTCTGAATCAGGAGGCAGTATGTTCCTGTTTGGTCCTGGCCAGCCAGATACAGGGTTGTGAAGTGGAAACAATTGAAAATGTCGATCAGGATGAAATTCTGATCAGGATAAAGGATGCTTTTCTGAAGAGGGGAGCTATCCAATGCGGATTCTGTACTCCGGGCATGATAATGAGTGCCAAAGCCCTTCTTCTCAAGAATCCTCATCCTTCAGAGGAGGAGATCAGGGAAGCCCTGGCTGGTAATCTATGCCGTTGCACCGGATATATCCCGATCATTCAAGCTGTTCAGCAGGCGGCTGAATCATAGAACTGACGTATTACATTTATTTCACTCCTGGTTGCGGTTGTACGGCATATTTTGTTTTTTATTGACTATGTAATCACCTTTGGAGAAAAAGTACCGGATAATAAGTTCCCGGGATGGTGAGGTAGATATGAAGGTCTGGATTTTATTAATTCTGGTCTGCTTGACTGCGGCTTTATGGCCGGAAGCTGAGCGGATAGTTTTTTATGATTCTGAGAGAGTTCTGAACGGAAACAAGGAATTGC
>JAFGEH010000178.1 GCA_016931665.1 Candidatus Cloacimonadota bacterium
GAATTCCGGATCGGGCTGCAGAAGATCAATTTTGGGCCAGCTCAGATATTCCGTCCCCTGGCCTGGTTCGATATTCTCGATCCCCACGATCCCCTGGAATTCACAACCGGAGTCGAAGCTGCACTCATCAGATACTATTTCCTTAACAATGCCAATATCTGGCTTTGGGGAGTAAGGGGCAAGGATGATGAATCAAGGAATACTCCTTATTTTTCCATCCAGGATTACCCCGAAGGGGGAGGCAGATTGCAATATCCGGTTCCAACCGGTGACCTTGGCATATCCTATCATTACCGCAGGATATCCAATCCGGATAGAGAATTTATGAGAACTAAAGAGCAGCGTCTGGGAATCGATCTGCGCCTGGATCTGGAAATCGGTTTCTGGATGGAATACTGCCTGCTAAACATCAGTGAAAATCCGGATCTGCCCCGCTGGACAGATAATTTTACCATAGGTTCTGATTATACGTTAGCTTGGGCAAACGGGCTGCATTTCCTGCTGGAACATAACCATCAGGGTCAGTCACAAAAATTATTTTTCTCTGAGGATGGGACTGCTAATCAAAGTGCTTTATCCTTTGATTATCCCTGGAACATTTTTCAGAGTACCTATGTTATCTTCATTTATAACTGGGATTCGGAGAGATGGTTCCGTTACCTTTCCCACAGCTTGAACTTCAATTACTGTAGTATCTATTTTAATCTTTTCTGGAATACTTCTGATGAAGATGAAACCCTGCAACCGTCAGGAACAAATTCAGGCAAAGCTGTTCAGATAATGGTTAAATACGATTTTTAATATCAGGAGATTTAATGAAAAACGCGATTATCAAGATTGAGCACATGAGTAAACACTTCCCGGTGGCAGGAGGTAAATTCACTGCCCTGAAAGCTATCGACCTTACTTTCCAAAAAGCCGAGTTTACAGGTATTGTGGGACCCAGCGGCTCCGGTAAGACCACTCTTCTGAACATCATAGGATCTTTGGATAGTCAGAGTGAAGGTGATGTCTGGGTTCTGGGCAAATCTGTCAAAGACCTTAATAACTGGCAAGCAGCCAGATTGAGAAGCAGGCATATCGGGTTTATTTTCCAGACCTACAACCTTCTTCCCTACTATACTGTTTACGAAAATATTGAATATCCCCTGCTTCTGCTCAAGATTGAGAAAGCAGAACGAAAACTGGCAGTCAATGAAGCCCTGAACTGGCTCGGATTGACTGATAAAGCGGAATCGAGACCGTCTCAACTGTCGGGAGGTGAATGCCAAAGAGTTGCCATTGCCCGTGCTATAGTTAAAAAACCGATCATCGTTCTGGCGGATGAGCCTACAGCCAATCTGGATGCTGACAATTCCCACCATATACTCCAGACAATGAAGGAATTGAATAATAAAATGGGTGTCACTTTTATTTTTGCCACTCACGATCAGAAAGTTATCCAGTATCTTCAGCGTAAGATAACACTACTGGACGGCGAAGTTTCCAGGGATGAAATCACAGGAGAAAGATCATGATACTGAAACTGGCCATCAGGAATATAATGGGAGCCGGATTCAGAACCTGGCTGAATATATTCATCCTTTCGCTTGCCTATTTTCTGATCATAGCAGTACAGGGGTTGTTTTCAGGCTGGCAGAAAGAGGCCTCTCTCCAGATCAGGAAATGGGATATTGGCGGTGGTCAATACTGGCAGGAAAAATATGACCCCTATGATCCTTTTTCCCTGGATGAAAGTCACGCTCCCATTCCAGACGTGATCAAGCCCGGAATCAGTGCTGGCAGAGCTGTTCCCATCCTGCTGGCTCCGGCAACCATCTATCCGCAGGGCAGAATGCGCAGTATAATCCTGAAAGGAATCCCTCATGATCAGAACTTACTGCAACTGCCTACGGATCTTCTTCTTCCTGAGCATGATCAAATCCAGGTAATCTGCGGGGGGCGCCTGGCAACTTCCCTGGATTTAAATGAAGGTGACCTGATAACAGTCCGCTGGCGTAACCTTCATGGTACCTTTGACGCCGCGGAACTCAGGATTGCCGGAATTTTTCATACTTCCGTTCTTACAGTAGATAACAATCAGCTCTGGATCAACCTGAAGCAACTTCAATCCATGCTGGAAATGCCCGATCAAGCAACTATCATCACTGTTCGCGATGAGAATATAAGAGCTCCCCTTTCCGGATTTGAATATAAATCACTGCATTTCCTGCTGGCAGATTTAGAGGCCATGATCGAAGCTAAACAGGCCGGGTCAGCGATCCTGTACTTTATTCTTCTGTTCATGGCTTTGATTGCAGTTTTTGATACTCAGATCCTTTCCCTGTTTCGCCGCCGCAGGGAAATCGGAACGATGATGGCCCTGGGAATGACCAGGTTAAAAATCATTCAGCTTTTAACCCTGGAAGGTTCACTCCACGCTATATTAGCCATTCTGATAGGTGCTGTATACGGAGTACCTTTGCTTTATCTTGCTTCACACAAAGGGATCTATATCGGAACTGCAGGTGATGATTTCGGATTGAGCGGGATAACTGAAAGTCTTTATCCCGTTTACGGCTGGAAACTGGTCCTGGGCACCATCCTCCTGGTGTTGATCATGGTCACGGCAGTGAGTTTCTTTCCAACCAGGCAAATTACCAGATTAAAACCAACCGATGCCCTGAGGGGCAAACTTACCAGACGGGGTGAAGCATGATAGGATTCATCTGGAAAGGATTACTCAGGGACAAATCCCGCAGCCTTTTTCCCTTTCTTATTATC
>JAFGEH010000179.1 GCA_016931665.1 Candidatus Cloacimonadota bacterium
AGATCGCGGTAACTGGTAATGGTATCGCCGGCAGCTATGCGGTAATGAATCGCTGCCACATCGATAGGAGAAGTATTGGGCAGGTTCAGGATCTCGGCAAAAGTCATTTTATTGATGTTTCTGGGAGAAGTAAGATAATCTTCCCAGACATCGGAAATACCTTCCTGAAATCCTTCATTGCTGCCCAGCCTTTCGATGAGATAATAGATTTCCTCCCGGCGCAGGGCAGTTTCATCCAGATCGGTGTAGTGCGAAACTGTTACCAGCGGTTTGAGGAGATTCATGGTTTTCTGATCTATTTCCGGGAGTTCTCTTAGATCGTATATACTCTGGAAGAAATCGATATAGAAGCGGTGATCGTAAATCGCTCGTGCTTGTTCAGAGGTGATGGGCAGGGTCATCAGTTCTTCCAGGCTGGCAGTATTGAGATCGATCCCGGCCAGGATTAAGCTTGGTAAAATGATAATTATCAGCAGGATTAGAGTATTTTTCATATTATTACCTCTGTTAGGACGACCAAATCGAGCCACCTATATTTCATAGAATCAAACAAAAATTCGGGCTGCTTATTGTAAAGATTTTTTAAGGCCGGAAAAATAATTTCAGCAGAATTGTACCGCTTCCGGCAAGACAGGAAATCACTTGTTATTTCGAAGTCAGGAAGTACCTTGCCGGGTGGAAAAAATATTTGACAAGCAGCAGTCTTATCAGATTGTTTGCTGAGTATGTAAATGGAGGAACAATGGCTGATAACTTACAGATAGAAAAGAGAAGCAAATTCTCTCTGATCGAACTTCTGATGATCATAATGCTGGTTGGTATTCTCTTTACCCTGATCGTACCTCTCCGTAACGACCGCATCAGGAAGGCAAGGCTGGGAGAAGCAATTCGCAATATCCAGATTATCGCCCGTGCTAACGTAGCCTTCAGGGATGATCCCGATAAGGGCGATGGCAGCTACATGTTCGAACATACCGTGGTCAAATACAACGAACCTTACCGCGATTCTCTCAACCATCTCGTCCCGGCCAGCCTGAAAGGCGAAGACCTGTTAAACATTGCCGATGAACTACAGAAAGAGAAGGATTTCTTTTATTTTGATTATTTTCTGACCGACAGTACCGTGGTTGCCACCACCAACAGCAATTTCGGCAAGAAAGGCGCTTCCATTTACTATTATCTGCCAACCGGACCCTGGGGTGTGTCTGATAACGATATATCCCGGTCAGTAATCGATCCCAACTGGTTACCCTGATCCGTAATATAATCTTTCCCATAAAATCAGCCGGGCTCCCACCGGCTGATTTTGTTTCAGGATAAGATGCTGATCCCATTATTGATATCGTACGCTGAAATTCACTATCGGTTTCGTTATTTACGGCCTTTATATTACCGGAAAATACCTGAAATCCTGGCGGATCTGCCCTGGCGGCTTGATCCGGCCCGCGGTTCGGTTCTGCCGGTACTCATTCTGATTAAAGATGCCCATCTCTTCCCGGTAAAACTGAAAAGCATCGAAGCGGTAATCAGCAGCCGGGAGGGAATCAGCAAACAGAATTTTCCTGTAGAACTTGAATTGAATTCACGCTATTTCAGCCGTATCCTGGAAGTTGGCCTGCAGAATCTGGAGCCGGACCAGAACCTGAATATAGACATTTTTATTACCATTGAACAAAAAGGCAGATTGAAAACGTTCAGGAATGACAGCTATCCGCTGGGAAAACATTCTTTCAGGTGTTATTTTGGTAAGGAAGGTCTACCCTATCCACCCGGCTGGTATGCAGGAGAACCTCATTATCACAGTAATTTAACCGAAGATCAGGTTGAATTCGGTGCCGACCTGGCAGCCACTCGGACTATGGCCAGGGCTCTGGGACTCAGCTGGTTGTTTGTTACCGATCATTCTTATGACCTGGATGATGCCATCGGTGATTTCACCAGCAATGATGCCAACCTGCCCAAATGGCAGAGCCTGTGGGCTCAGGCTGCAGAACTGCAAAGCCAGGATTTCTCGATTATACCCGGAGAAGAAGTGTCCATCGGGAATGGCCGGAACAGAAATGTTCATCTTTTGGTCATTAATAATCCTGAATTCATACCGGGAGCGGGCGACAGTGCCGAGAAATGGTTCCGGAATTCCCCTGAACTGAAGATCGATGACCTGCCTTCCCGGATCTCAGATCAGGCTTTGCTGGTGGCAGCACATCCCGCCGAGAAAGTACCCCTGTTGCAGCGTCTGACCCTGAGGAGAGGATACTGGAAGAAAGAAGATCTTCTGAACAGCAACATAAAATTCCTGCAACTCATCAACAGCAACGATCCAGCTGCCGTGACTGAATCACTCAACTACTGGAAGAAACTGCTTCTAGCGGGGCATAAATTCCTGATTGTGGCTGGTAATGACGCCCATGGAAATTTCAATATATCCCGTCAGATCCGCCGGCCTTTCCTGCAGCTCTATAATTCTGAAAAACAGATTTTCGGGCGATTTCATACTGTGTTCAAATATAAATCTAACCTCCCGGTGGAAGGATTTAAGCACGGCTGCCTGATCTGCAGTAACGGACCTTTTCTGGAGTTCTGGCTGGAGCAGAATGGCAACAGGATTGATATGGGAAGAATAGCAGGTCCCACTACTGCTGTTTTCTGCTACAGGGCAGCCTCAAGCGGGGAATTCGGGAGTATCACCTCCATCGTGCTATTCCGGGGAATAATTGCTGCCGGAAAGGAAGAGAAGTTACAGATGCCGGCCAGTGGCCAGGAAATCAAACTGAGCGGAAGCGATTATCTGAGGATGGAACTTTACACTGAGAGGGGCGGCAGAGCCATCAGTAATCCCATCTGGATAGCTGATAGTCATAACTAAATCAGGAATTAGGAA
>JAFGEH010000017.1 GCA_016931665.1 Candidatus Cloacimonadota bacterium
ACCTTTCTTGCTTAAAAATAGTGTGATCGCCGCTGTTAATGTCGTCTTGCCATGATCAACATGACCAATTGTTCCAATATTGACATGCGGCTTGGTTCTCATAAATTTCGCTTTGGCCATCTTTCCTCCTGATTTTTCAATATAATCAAAAATAATAAAATGGGGCTCATGACCGGACTTGAACCGGTGGCCTCATCCTTACCAAGGATGTGCTCTACCAGCTGAGCTACATGAGCACTTGCCTGATAATGGAGCGGGAGACGGAGCTCGAATCCGCGACCCTTAGCTTGGAAGGCTAATGCTCTACCAATTGAGCTACTCCCGCAATCAACCAAAATGGTGGAGGGGGGAGGATTCGAACCTCCGAAGGCGTTTGCCGACAGATTTACAGTCTGGTCCCTTTGGCCGCTCGGGAACCCCTCCCAAATGGTGCCGACAGTAGGAATCGAACCCACAACCGCTCGATTACAAGTCGAGTGCTCTACCGTTGAGCCATGTCGGCATGATGAGTTCGTGACAGGTAAAAATCACCTTCTTTACTGTCAATGCTTTTCACTTTTATGCATCTTTTAACGAACTTATTCCAGAGAATTGACAAAAAATTTTCTCAGCAATTATATGTCAATGATTTTATGGATGATATCAATAATTTTTATAGAAGAATACTCCTAAACAGAACGATGTTTAATATTAGTTAAATCAGCAGGTATTTAATTGCCTGAAAGCAGCTATACTACTTAATAAGTAAGTCAGAACGGATTGTAAGGCCTAGGGTCTCTGAATATAAAAAACTGATGATAATTATCACTCTATTGACCAGATAGTGCCATCAGGAGTGTCTTTCAGATGGATTCCCATCTTCTTGAGATCATCTCGGATACGATCCGCCATCTGCCAGTTCTTGCTCGCTTTGAATTCCGATCGGTAGCTAAGTAACAGTTGGATTAATTCCGTTTCCACACCTTTGGTTTCTCTTTCTTCGGTAAAATCCATAACTGCCAGTATTGAATCAAATTTCCTCATCAGAGTTATGATCTCTTCACTATTCTTTCTGCTTATCTTACCGTCAGAGATCAGGGTGTTTATTTTTCTCATAAAATCAAATACTGCAGCTAATGCCCCGGATATATTCAGATCATCGCCCAGGGAGTCTCTGAATTTCTCTTTTGCCTGTTCGATCAGTTCATTCAAGTCTGCATGTTGGTTATCACTCTTCCGGATAAGTTCAAGGAAATTCTGGATTTTTGCGAGTGCTTTTTCGGCAGCCTCCAGAGCGTCGAAAGTAAAATTCAGATTTTGCCGGTAATGTCCAGATATCAGAAAATACCTGAGTGCCCGAAGTGAGAATCCCTTTGCCTCAATATCGGCGATTGTATATGTATTCCCCAGGGATTTGCTCATTTTCCCCCCGTTCACCAGCAGATGTTTAATGTGTAACCAGAATCGCACAAACTGTTTGCCTGTAGCTGCTTCAGACTGAGCTATTTCGCATTCATGGTGAGGGAATTTATTATCTTCTCCGCCTGTATGTATATCAATTGTCTCACCCAGATATTTGATTGACATTACCGAACACTCCAAATGCCAGCCGGGATAACCTTTTCCCCAGGGAGCCTCCCATTGCATAAGATGATCAGGATTGTGTATCCAGAGGGCAAAATCGAAGGGATTCCTCTTTTCCTTCTTGATCTCCACTCTCTTCCCCGCAATCAGATCTTCCAGTGTGTTGCCGGATAGCTTTCCATATTCCGGAAATCTGGTTAAATCAAAATATATCGAACCTCCCGCTTCATAAGCTATTCCTTTATCCAGAAGAAGTTGCACCAGATCAATCATGTCCTGAATGTGCTCTGTTGCCCGTGGATAGACTTCTGCAGGGATAATGTTCAATTTCTTTATATCCCTGTGGAAACTTTCTTCATATAATCTGGCAATTTCCAGTGGCTCCTTCTTCTCCTGCCTGGCTTTTTTCTCCAGCTTGTCTTCGCCCGTATCGCTATCGTTTTCCAGGTGGCCGACATCGGTTATATTCATCACCTGGTTAACCTGATAACCTTGATATTGCAGATATCTTTTCAAAAGATCTGCCACCAGGAAAGAGCGATAATTGCCAATGGAAGGTTGCCCATATACAGTGGGACCGCAATTGTACATGGTCACCTTCCCTTTCTGGAGGGGAATGAATTCTTCTTTCCGCTTGGTAAGAGAATTATAAAGCAGCATTGATTATCCTTTTAACATTTATTGATCACGGTTACAGCTGTATCGCCAAATTCCTTGTCATATTCTATCAATTCCAGCCAGGTTTTATCCAGCTTTTCAAATCTGGATCTCTCAATTACCAGCTGGCCGCCAGGAGAGAGAATATCACCATCAAGAATCAGGGAGATAGCTGGATTGACCAGATTTTTCTGGTAAGGGGGGTCCAGGAAAATGAGATCAAATTTTTCGGTTGTACTGTAAAGAAAGGCGGAAGCTCTGGTTTTACGAATTTGACAGAATTCAGAACATTTCAGTTTTTCAATGTTCTGTCTGATGCATCTGACTGCTCCTTCCGCAGCATCAACGAATACAGCACCTGCTGCTCCCCGGCTTACCGCTTCCAGACCCAGAGATCCTGATCCGGCGTATAGGTCGAGTATGAATTTATCTGCACAATCCCCTATAACCGAGAAGATTACTTCTTTGATATAATCAGTTGTCGGGCGGGTATTATGACCTTTCACCATAATCAGATTAGCTTTTTTGAATTTACCGGTTATTATTCTCATTATTTTCTTTGGTATAGCGGAAGGAAATTTCCAGCTGTTGAGGTTTGAATTCGAATCGGGGACAGCCAAGAAGAATGATGTCCTCTGTTTGTTTACACTTATTGAGGCATTTAAGGCAGAGTCTATTGATCTTCTTTTCTTTCTTCTTCATCACTGTTTCTCATATCATTCCGGGATGATTGCCTCATTCCGGGATCAAAAGCTGCCAGTTTCTGGTCTATTTCTTTAATTCTCCGATTGAAACTCTCTTTTTCTCTGGCCAGTTGGGATTTAATTTCCTGTAGTGCCAGTAGAATTGAGGCTTCATCTGCCGCTGAAGAGGAAGGGATCTGATAATTGTCAGGATGGAAAACAGGAGGTAATATCTTACTTGTGTCTTCTTCACTCAGTGATACCCGAAAGGATTCTTCTGAAGTTACAACATCTTCCAGCTGGTCCAGATCTTCAATTCTCTCACCTTTCTTCTGACATTGTATGGAATTTGATAAAACAGAATCAGGTAGAATTCTAAAATATTTCAGTTCCCTGGCGCTGAATATCTGATTTATTAGTTCGTTATAACCAGAATCAGTTTGTCCAAATATCCGCTCTGTGAGTTCAGTAATCTTGTTCTCAATTTCCTGATTTTTTTTTATCTTAGCTAATTCATTATAAATAGCAAGGGCATCCACCAGCTGATGCTGTGCTTCAAATAACCGGGCCAGGGTTAGTGTGGGTGTTACCTTATTAATCATCGTTTTTACTCTCCTATAAAGAGGTTTTCGCGGATCTTGGCCAGTGTTTTTTCACCGATACCCTTAACTTGCAGCAGGTCATCCACACACTTGAACATGCCCATCTCATTACGAAGTGAAATTATCAGTTCAGCTTTAGCAGGACCGATACCGGGTAGTTGGATTAATTCTTCAATAGCGGCAGTGTTCAGGTTTATCATCAGTGAGCCAGGCTGTCCTATCCTTTCTGGTAATGATATTAGAGATGTTTCTAATTCAGCCGGCTGACCAAAATCCTGAAAATACCCTGATATTTTGTTGTAAGTACTGGTACCAATACCCTTAACCAGCATCAGATCCTGCAGTTTGCTGAAACCATGTGATTCACGATAAGAGATGATATCGTCTGCCCTTTTTGTCCCGATACCAGGAATTGTAACCAACTCGGCTTTACTTGCAGTGAGAAGATCATATTTTATTTCATAATCAGTGGAAAAATCAAGGCTATCCGCACTGGTCATCTTATCTTCAGCTGATAAACCGCTGTATCTGATAAAGGAACCGATAAGGCCAAATAACAGGAGAAAGAAGATAACCTTCTGTTCATCTTCGGTTAGAAAGGAATGAAGTATTTTCATTTATCACCGCTGTAGATTATATTCAGGAGTGTCTGTCCAACCCTGTTCAAAGAGATCGGAGAACATTTATCCGGTGTATCGGCCATTGTATGCCAGTATGGATAATCAAAATCAATGATCACCGTGGCATCATAACCAGCCGCGATAAAAGCATAATGATCATCATAGATAACATTGCCGATGCGGTATTGGAATTCGGTATAACCCAGATCCCTGGCTGAATCCCAGATCTCTTTGACCAGCAAAGGGGAATTATGATAAGAAAAATACTCCATCTGGATCTCCAGATCAGCATCTCCAACCATATCGACAATAATTACCTTCTCCGCCTTGTAGTCTGGATTCGATTTGACGAAAGCTTGTGAACCCAGACACCAGCTTTCATTGATTGAATAAGTCCCCATATCCTCCAGGTCAAAGAATACAAAATCTATGCCATATTCTACAGGCTCTTTCTGATGGATTACTGATGCCAGCTCCAGAAGCACAGCAACACCCGAAGCGGCATCATTTGCCCCGATAATAGGCTGAGTATGAGCTTCAGGATCAGGGTCTTTATCGGCCCAAGGGCGTGTGTCGTAATGAGCACCAAAGAGTATTCTGCGGCTCATCTGAGGATGAAACCGGGCCATTATATTTACGCCCTGATATATCTGACCGTCGATTTCTTCTTCGAAAGCCTGCTGCTCGATCACAGCACCCAAACTGCTGCAGACTGATATCAGATATTCCCGGCATAAAATAATGCCTTCTGAGCCCGGATAACGGGGTCCAATCTCACATTGCTTCTCCAGAAAACTAAAGGCTCTCTGCTGATTAAACTGCGGAATCTTGTCCTGGCAGGCAAACAGGACGATACAGGATAATATGGAAATGACTATCTTTTTCATAAGATTTTCCTTTAATCCTAGCAAATTTCAGTTCATTAATTCTGTCAAATCAGATTTTGGTTCAAATTAAGAAAATCGCCATTATCCCTTATAGCTTCGGCATTCTATTCAACATGACATCACAATAAAACATGAAATAGAAATATACGCCAGTATCTTCTCATCAACTATCAGCTGGTATAGGTTTATCTGGCTCCAGACTTTATTAAGGTTTCTATATGAGTTATCCACGAAACCAATTTTTTCATAGTTGTTATTCTTGACAAAAGTATTCTTTCTAATCCTGCTTAAAATATGAAGAAAAATAATAATTTTCTAGTATTTTTCACAGTATGCTTATTTGTAAATGCTGCCTCATTAAGAGGACAATGCATGTTGGTAAATCCCAGTTTTGAATTACCCGGATCAAATAGTGCAGTTTTCAGTGGATGGCAGCAGGTAGGTATAACCGGGTCGTCTAATCATGCTGTTCATGGGTTTTCAGCAGCAAAACTGATTGGACAGAATGATGGCAACTGGAATATATCTGTCTTCTGGCAGAATCTTGATTGCGAATCTGGAGAACAGTGGGAAATCAGCGGGCATGTTAAACATTCTTCAGCAGCTCCACTGGCTGGTGATTGTGTAGCGCTCGTTAATGTTGAATGGCGTGATGTTTCCGACCTTTTAATTGACTATGAAACCTTTACCGTGGCGGATTATAATTCTATCCCTGATGAATATATCTATTTCGAACTACTTAGTACTCCAGCTCCATCTGCAACAGCAAAAGTCCATTTGCTGGTTGGCTTACTGCAGAGTCCTACCGATCCATCTCCGGAAGTAACTTTCGACCAGATCACTTTTTTTAGCACAGCTTATCCTACTTTTTATGATATGCAATGGGATGATTTTCCTAATGAACGGATCATCGAATTTGCCAATATGAACTGGAAGGTCAAAGGACCTGGCTTGTACGATCCTGGACTGAATTATTTCTGCCCTACGGAAGATTGTACCTGGGTCGATAATGAAGGACATCTACATTTAATGATCAGGAATCTGGAATCAATCTGGTACAGTTCGGAAATCGTTCTGGAGGAAGTCCTGGGTTATGGAGATTATATCTTTACGATCCTTGGTGCCTTAGACCAGATTGATGAACATGCCATCCTGGGGCTTTTTCTCTGGCAATATGGACCCTGTTGGGAACCAGGCAATAGCTGGTGGAATCCCTACAATGAGATAGATGTCGAGATTGGTCGCTGGGGTGATCTTGAATATGAATTGGCACAATTCGTTGCTCAACCCTGGGACTGGGAAGGAAATCTGATCAGGTTTGATGCGACTTATGTTGATGATGAACTTTCCAGCTTTGCTTTCCGCTGGCTTCCTGATCGGATTGAATTCCGCAGCTGGTATGGTGGTCCGGATAATGAAGACCCTGAGAATATGATCTTTGTCTGGACTTATGAGGGCTTCCATATTCCCCGTCCGGAAATCCCCCGTGTTCATATAAACCTCTGGCAGTATAGTGGCCCACCGGCAGAAGATCAGGAAGTAGTAATAACAGATTTTAATTTTATCCCTTTGGGAGGACTTGCCAATCCTGTCGAAAACCTGACCATTAATATTGACGATGCCAATGTCTATCTTCAGTGGTCACCTGTAGCAGAAGCCAGTGAATATAATATTTACGAAAGTGAATCGCCCGAAGGCCCCTGGATCCGAATTGCAACCTGCAGCATTAACTCTCAAAGTCTGGGATTATCAGGGAATAAGAAATTTTATCAGGTCACCTGGGAATAGAAACCTTGGACTCTATTTTTGATATTATATTATTTAGTAATTTTAGAAATAGAAAGTTACACAAATTTTGTTAAACATTAATCTCTAGCAGTTCAGAATAGAAGATGTTATCTTCCTGCTTATCCTGAGTTGTAATTACCAGGACGAGTATCTATAGCACACGGGACACATTCTAAAAAAGGATTTTCGGGCATAAGGGGAACATCATGCTAAATAAATCTTACTGGACAAATCGTAGATTGCACGAGCCCAGATCGTTCTATTGATGGAAAAATTAAAAAATCTTTGATTTAATTAAGGTGGTGGACTTAATCATGCCATGAGAATTATCCTGCCATTATAAATAGCAAAGTAATTATATGCTTTATCTAATCTCTTTTCTGTTATGAAAGTGCTGGATGCAAAATCTGCAAAAATCGGAATAGACTAACTAAATAAAAAATCACCGTTAACATATGTTAACGGCGATCGTGGCAATATGGCATCCCGTAGGGGAATCGAACCCCTGTTACAGGAATGAAAATCCTGGGTCCTAGGCCACTAGACGAACGGGACACATCTATAATTATTCCTTTATTTCTGGTGATCCAGGATGGACTCGAACCATCGACTCTCTGCTTAAAAGGCAGATACTCTTCCACTGAGTTACTGGACCGTTTTTGAAACGAGCGCCAAACTATTTAGGTCCCTAATCCGTGTCAATAAAATTTATCCAGGAAAAAACAACAAAATTATTGCCAATTATCAGACCATTAGATTTTATTAAAGTCAAAAATGTGAGGGTTTATGAAAAAATCAATGAAACAGACAAATCTGGAAAAAAAGCTACTGGATTCGTTATCCGGCAGAGCATTGGGAATCGCTGAATTTATATTGAATGATGAAGAGATTCAGTTGTTGCAGGATTATGCCAATACAGTCTCGATAAAACGTCTTGGATATAACGACCATGGTCCGGTGCATATGAGAAAAGCTGCTCTATATGCCCTTACCATGTTTGATCTGCTGGCTGCTGCAGGCATCAGGTTCAATCTGCAGACGGAAGGCACCGGCGAGCTGGAAGACAGCCGGGTAGTGGTTCTGGTAGCCTCCCTCCTGCATGATGTGGGTATGACCGTTGGACGTGCGAGCCATGAATATATGAGTTTGATACTTGCTAAACCGATCATTGAAAAGATTCTGAATAATTTTTATCCGGAAGATGCTGCTAAAAGAGTAATTATCAGATCAATGATTTTTGAAGGGATCTTCGGACATATGGCCAATCGTTCGATTGAAAGTTTAGAAGCCGGATTAGTACTGGTGGGAGATGGCTGCGACATGGAACGAGGCCGTGCCCGTATAACCTCTCTGATGACTGATAAACCAAGGGTTGGAGATATTCACAAATATTCTTCCACAGCCATTCAGAAAGTGATAATCAGCCCCGGGGAAGAAAAGCCGATCCGTATCCTGGTGGAAATGAATCAGTCCGCCGGTTTCTTTCAGGTTGAAGAAGTTCTTTTCAGCAAGATCAGTTTCAGTCCCGTGAAGCCCTATATCGAACTATACGCCGGGGTCAAAGACAGTGATATGATGAAATACCTGTAAAAGGAGTAAATGAATGAGACAATTAGTGATTTTCAGTTTATTATTGTTATCAGCCTGCGGGAATCAGACTGCTGCGGGTGGATTTGGCGAATCACTCTGGCAGGGGAATTATTTTGTCCAGGAAACATTTGATAATTCCCGTTGGGAAGATGGCTTAATCAGGGCGCGGGTTGACGGAGAGTGGCAGGATTACGAATTGATCGACCTGCCTGAATCTTTCCTGAACTGGAACCTTAATGCCCGTCTGGCTACTCTGGAAGGTATCATGTCAGGAGAAATGCCAGGCCTGGACGGACCTCACAACGCCATGGTGGCCACTTCGGGCTTTCGACGTGAAGATTCTCGTTTCTCATTGAATAATGCCGTAAAAGGAACCGGCTTTCTGCCCAGAAAAGAAAAACTGCCCGAGGTTATTGAACTGCTTAAATCAACCTATGAAGAAGATTATCCCCGGAAAATTGAAGTGTTGCAGGGTCTATATGAACAGGGGGATTCTCTTTTTGATTTGAGCCGACAGATTTCTCTGGAACTCTATTCAAAACCCGAACGGGGTACCCAGACTTTTCTCAATCAGATGGTGAACCCGGTATCCGTAATTGTGTTTCTGGATATACCGACTTTCAAGCTCAAAACCATAAACTATCTGCTGCATCCCGATAATCCTGATCTCACTGAATATGAGAAAAATATCGTTGAATATGTGAATCTGGTACATAGCTATTTTCATGGCCACTTTGACCGGGATTTCATAACAGTTGTCTATAATATAATAGAGGTTTATAATAGCTCCCCAGGTACAGAGAATGGCCGAGGTACCCGCATAGAATAAGACAGGTTCAGAAATTCAGTTGGGTTCTTACTGAGAAGGCTTTGGAATCTGATTTCCCGAATTCCTGAGAATATCTGGTTTCCAAGCTCATACCGGGTAGGATTTTAAACTGCAGGATAACAGCAGTATAGAGGCCATCTCCGTTTATGCCCCTGCTGCTACCCTGGCTGGTGACATCATAGAAATAAGGGTACATTAAAATATCGGCGTGATAAGGGAGAAATTGTGCGTTGATCTTCCAGAAAGAATATTTCCAGCTGATATTTGAGGAGATCAGCAGGCCTTTCCGGTAAGAGCCCGAAGCAGGGTAGTATTCGCAGCCAAACTCAATTCTGGTTTTGAATTCAATTGTTTTGAAATAATGCTGCCACTCCAATCGATATGTCTGTTGCCTGACTTCCCGGATCGTTTTTCCCTCTGAACTGGTGTAAACCTCTTTGTTTTTCTGTCGCATTATCAGCTTTATCTGATCAGGTTTGCGGTACCATTTCAATTGCAGATAGAATTCTCTGCCCCGGGTAGGCATCTTTTCATAATATCGGGTCTGAGGATGTTCCCAGAGGTCTACATAGAATAATGCCGTTAAATCTCTTAACAAAGCGAGTTCAACCCCATAGATAATGCCTTGCTCATTACCGAGTGGTTTTTTTACTGCTATGGAATTACTCTGCCAGGAAGGAATATCATTCGGATAATACCTGATCAGCAGAAGCTGGGTCAGGTTCTCTGAGCGGAATCTCATACTGGCTAAGCCCAACCAGCGGGAAGCAAGATAAAGCAGTTCACTTTGTACAGAAAATCTATCTTTTTCCCAGTTGCTGAACAGGCTGACGGCCAAATATTTCTGGGGGAATTCCGGATTGGAGAAAGGTTTGGAAAATTCGATATTTGTGGTTGTTAAGCCCAAGGCGAGGGTTTTCGTTCTGAATTGAAGATTCCCTCCCATAATCGCTTTCTTGGCCAGGATGGTTTTATTATCAAGATGCAATCCGCTTTCATCGAAGGAAGTAATCCCTGAGGAATCCGCCCGAATGTCCAGATTATTGACCGAATAGAAAAGGTCAGATGTGAAATTTTTCCAGCCGATACTAACTGAAGTACCCTGTTCTTCCCAGCATTCAAATGAACTTCGGTATGGTTTGATTACATTTCCCGCTTTCAGAGATAAACCGCTGGTTAAATAGCTCCGGGGCGAACCTAGCGGTGAAGAGAATAATAATCCCAGACCCCAGGATATCTGGTATTTTCCAATAAGAATTCTTCTCAGGATCCCTTCGCCTTTATACATTAAATGCCAGGAATAAAAATCTGTTAATCTGCTCTCACCTGGATCCTTATCTGCCAGGAAACCTGCCTGGAAACATCCCCATTCTGCTTCTCCCTTCTGGTAACTCCTTATTGGAGACCGATAATCTGCTTTAGAGAGTTCGAATTTCCACAGACTAATCCAGGAGAAACTCTTTGTTATTAACTTTTCAAATCTGATCATATTGCTGATCTCTTCGACTTTAATCTCACTAATACCGAGTCGAAGAAGATCCTGTTTGTCTGAAATGTGATGTTTTTTCCGATAGCTTATAATATAATTGATCTCTTTGTTGGTTAACCCGGGGATCTGTGATAATTCTTCTTTGCTGGCATGATTAATGCCCAGCGGATTTTCGGTTAACTCCTGATGATAATCAGGAAGAGATTCATCTGCATCTGTTTCCAGAGTATTAAGTTCTATGAAAGCCAGAATATAGAAGCAGACAAGAAGTCGATATAAGATCTTATTCATTTCGTTTGAAGCTATAGGATAAGGAGATAAAATAGGTTATTTTCAAGTAGTTATGAGTCCGCAGGCTAAAGATGGCAGAGATTCTGTCCAATCTGAATACCAGCCCCGCACCCATTCGGTCTGGCCAGGCCTGGTAGCTGGCAAGAAAGTTAAGTTGTTTGAATATCTCGTAACTTGCTCCCGTGCGGAAAGTGAAATCCCAGCCTGAATCCTTTTCTAAGGCTAAAGCCAGGCGGCAATTTTCCGCAATTGAAATCTCTGTTTCCATTAGATACTGGCTGGGTAATGTTATATCAATTATCTTCCCCTGCAGAATATTCCTGAGGCATACACCCGATCTCCAATGATCATGCTGCCAGACGAAGCCAAGATCTATCAGGTAAGAAGCCGATTGATAATATGGTTTTACCTGAGTAAAAAGCCTGTGGAAATTCATCCCGGCCCGGAATCCCGCGTAGCCACCTGAAAAATTGAGTGTGGCTAAATGCTCCTGGTAAGCCGGATGCAAGAGGTTGTTGTATCCCAGCCCCAGTTGGATAAGCCAGACGGGCAGATTAATATAAACAGAGCTTACAGGCAGTTCCCTGATTGAATAAAGATAACCACCTGATATCTCCAAGCCGGAACTGCCTAAAGCCGGGTTACCCGAAAAACCGGAGGGTGAATCATATAAGAATAGCAGATCATTCAAG
>JAFGEH010000180.1 GCA_016931665.1 Candidatus Cloacimonadota bacterium
GCCCGGGTAGCGCTGGCCATAAGCCAGGACGGAAGGAACAGAGCCAATCTGATCACCCTGGAGTGGTTTATGAAGACATCAATTCAACCACCCATGCTGGCCATATCTATCGGGCATACCCGTTATTCCTATGAATGCCTGCAGAATTTCCGCTATTTCAACCTCTGCTATCCTTCCCGGGACATGGCCAAAGCCGCTGTGATCTGCGGTTCAGTCAGCGGCAGAGACCAGGATAAGCTGGAGAGCACCGGTTTGGATTGGTTTCCGGGCCGTCTGGCCAAACTGCCCATACTCAGCCAGGCCGTGGCCAATTTCGAGTGCAGAACGGTCACTCAGGTACGTAGCGGGGATCATACTATTTTCGTGGGAGAAGTCAAATATTCCTGGGCCAGTTCCGGCCGGGAACCTCTTCTTTTCACTGATCTCCAGATCTGATGAATTTAATTTGACATCCTCCCCGCTTTTAGCAAGATCTAATCAATAATAAAGAGGAGCAATAATGGTATATTCTGAAGAAAATGAACTGCATGATATTGTTTCCCGCGAAATCGCCACAGAATACCGGCGATCGGTCAAGCATTCGAAATTACCCAAAATACTTCTCTGCACACCAGAGGTAACTGAGCTTCCGGAAGGGCTGGGCAATGCTGCCAACATGGTATCGGCCAAGGGTGGTGGACTGGGAGATATCTCCGCCAGCCTGATCCGCTATCTGAATGAAAGCCAGGAATATGAACTGCATGTGGTTCTTCCCAAATATGATAATAAGATCAAACATGTAGCTGCCATCACCAATCAGCAGATTGATCAGCTGGCTATAGTCCTCAGTGACCGGGGTATCCACCTGGTTAATGACAGCGCTTTTTCCTATCTTACCGATCCTTACTCCACTCATAAAGTTCACACCAGTATCAGACGGGCCCTGGCTTTTCAGCGTTATATCATCAATGACCTGCTGGACTGGATCCAGCCGGATGTAGTGCATTGCAATGACTGGATGACAGCACTGATCCCGGCTGCCGCCCGGGCCAAAGGAATCAAATCTCTCTTCACCCTGCATAATATTTTCACCGAGAAACAGAGCCTGATGCAGATCGAACTGAGTGGCATCAAGCCGGTGGAATTCGCCGAATGGCTTTATTTTGAACATTATCCCGGTAACATCAGAGAAAACTGGCAGCTGCAGTTCGAGACCAATCCGGTTGATTTTACAGCCAGCGCCATTCTGGCTGCTGATTTATTCAATACCGTCAGCCCTACTTTCCTGATCGAGCTCAAGGATAATCATTTCCCCGATATTGTTCCGCCAGCAGTTTTTCAGATGATAAAACGTAAATATGAGGAAGGCAGGGCACTAGGAATAATAAATGCTCCTAATGATACCATCAATCCCCGGATTCTATCCAATATTTTCAATTTTTCAGCAGAAAACGTTACGGAAGGCAAAGCGCACAACAAGGATCTGTTTCAGAAAGAATTGAATCTTCCTCAGGAACCGGATATCCCCATCTTCTTCTGGCCTAACCGGCTTTATTTTCAGAAAGCACCCGAACTGATGATCGATAATGCCGAATATTTCATTAAAAAGTATAAAATTCAGATCGCCGTGGTGGCCAATGGTGATACAAAGCACGAGAAAGCCCTGGAGAAACTGGCCACAAAGAATAAAAACCTGGCATATCAGCATTTTGATGAATCCCTGAGCAATCTGGGCAAGGCCGGTGCCGACTTCATCTTGATGCCATCCCGCTATGAACCCTGCGGGCTGCCTCAGATGGAAGCGCTCCGCTTTGGTACTCTGCCCCTGGTGCGTGCCACCGGTGGTTTACGGGATACTATTAACCATCTTGATGTTCACAATAATACCGGCAACGGATTTGTTTTCCAGATCGGTGATAAGGCAGGAATGGAATATGCCATCCGGGAAGCAGTAAATTTCTATGGATTACCCCGAGATCAAAAAGAAAATATCTTACAGCGCATCATGATAGAATCAAAAGAAAAGTTCAATCTGAAAAATACCGCAGAAAAATATATGAATGTTTATGATCAGCTGATAAAAGAAAAAATGAACTGATCCGGACTCAGGCAGAAAGGGAACCGGCTTTCTCGAACAGCAGATTAAAAACAGTCTTGAAAACTTTTACCAGTGTCAGGTCCGACATAATTATCAACGGACTGTTTTTCTCGGCAACGCCGGCTTCATCCCGGTAGAAACTGACCAGCCGGCTGTCGAAAACACTCATCTTGACTGGCAGGTACGCATCGAATCTGATCCGGGCACCCAACTCTTCCAGTCGGCGCAGGTTCCTCAGCAAGGTGGTTTGTTTCCTGTCCTTCATTTCAATCAGGAAGCGATAGTTTATCCCCTTTCGGATGATAGATGCTGTTTCCTTCTCAGTGAATTTCTCGAAACTACGGTCAAATGGTGGTTTACAAATGGCGATTAATTCAAATTTCAGCATGCCGTCCAGTTCATTCATCCGTCTGACCTGTTTCTCCCTGTCCTCCAGAACTTCCATATAAGAAGTAGGATCCAGACGCTTTCCGGCCGAAGCATACAATCTGTCCAGAGACTCCGTCAAGCGGTCCAGAAGGCCGAACTTCGTCCGCCATCCTTCTTCAATCCTGCCCAGTCCCTGACGTGGCGGTATGGCTTTGAAACGTGTGACTTCTCCGCGGATTTCTTCTGCTAATCCTAAAACCTGTAATTCCCGGATGACATCGTAAACTCGGGTCCGGGGAATGCCTGATCTGGCAGATAATTCGGCTGCGTTCAGGTTGGAATGCTGTAGCAGATGAAAATAACCTCTGGCCTGATTGAAAGTTAAACCGATATTCTGCAGATCCTGGATGAACTTATTCTGGATCATGGCCTGGCATGACTCTCCTGGCATAGGTTTCTCCGGGGGCCAGGTATTCAAAACAGGTAATCTGTAATTTCAGAAGGCAAAATCCCGGATCAGCGGGATCCTGCCAATATTCCTTAATAAAAGCGGCAGCTTTGGAAATCGTACGTTTTATTTCAATATCATTAATAATACAGACCTGGCCGGAAGCCCGAATATAACCGTTACCAGCTTCCCCTTTTACCGGCAGGCAGAATTCGATTTGCGGATTACGGATCATCTGCTGCATCTTGGCATCCTGACATCCGGTAGCTATCCAGTAGCCCGAGGTATTAAAGATCAGGGTTACCGGCCTGACGGCAGGTTGATCGTTTTTACTGGTAGCCAGATAGACTACCTGCAAGGGACTAAACCAGGATCTGATGCTGGCTTCCAGTTCAGTCATTTATCTCTCCTCACCGCGGTAAGTTCCTGGTAACGGAAACAGCTCATCAGATGGTCATTGACCAGTCCAGCAGCCTGTAGATAAGAATAGCAGATGGTTGAACCGACAAATTTAAAACCCTGCTGACGCAGGTCACGACTGATACGGTCAGATAACTCGGTTGAGGCTGGTATCTGGGAAAGGCTATGCCACTGGTTATGAATCGTTTTGCCGGAGGTGAAATCCCAGATGTAATTATCAAAACTTCCGTATTTCTCCTGCAGTTTGAGAAATTGCTGCGCATTCTGAATGGTGGCTTCCAGCTTCCGCCTGTTCCTGATGATCCCGCTATCCTGCAGCCACTCCTCTATTTCTTTTCCAGTACAGATGGCCAGTTCCTGAGGTGTGAAATTCCGGAAAGCCCGGCGGAAGTTCTCCCGTTTATGGAGTACAATCGACCAGCTCAAGCCGGCCTGAAAGGCATCAAGGACCATGTACTCAAAATGCAGCCGATCATCATGGATAGGTGTGCCCCATTCTTCGTCATGATAGCGGATCATCAAAGGGTCGTTCAGGGGCCAGGGGCATCTTTCCGGCATCTATACTATCTCCGATTGATGATATAGATAATATAGGCAATATACATCAATACAAAGAGCAGGGCTTCATATCTGTCCAGTTGCCGCCTTCTGCCGGTGAACATGGTGATCAGCAGAATAACAGTGATAATAATTGAAAGATAAACATCTATGTTCATAATCGGATCATAGAAGATGGGGTTAATAATCGCAGTAACACCCAGAACCATAAAAAGGTTGAACAGATTGGATCCGATCACGTTACCCACAGCCAGATCGAAGCGTTTTCTGGTAACGGCAATTATGGAAGTTACAAATTCCGGCAGTGAAGTGCCGAAAGCTATTATGGTGAGTGCTATCAGTTTCTCACTTACCTGCATCAGCCGGGCAATTTTAACGGCATTGCGTACAACCATTTCCCCGCCCAGAAAAAGACCGGTGATGCCCAGGGTAATATAGATCACTGTTTTCCAGGTTGGATATTCTACTATGTTGTATCCCTCGGTCAGGGGATTCCGATCCATTCTCAGGACATAGATCAAAAACAAACCCAGGCTGGCCACCAGGATGGCGCCATCCGACCTGTAGAGGGTATGCCCGCTCATACCGAAGTTATTGGCCAGCAACAGGACCAAAATTGTTCCCAGCAGTACAAAGGGTATTTCCAGGCGGACGGTATTTTTTAATACTGTTATAGGATGAATAAGCCCGGCCACACCCAGCACGGCCAGAATATTAAAGATATTGCTGCCCAGAACATTGCCGAAACAGATATCCGGATGGCCTTTCAAACTGGAGATGATATTAACAATTAATTCCGGGGAAGAAGTACCGAAAGCAACTACAGTAAGCCCTATGGCGATTTCGGAAATGGCAAGTTTTTTGGCGAGAGAAGTTGCCCCATCCAGTAGAAAATCAGCACCTTTCACCAGGATTATAAATCCTGTGATAATCAATATTATTGCTAATAACATAATTTCCTTTTAAAAATCAGATATCAAAAATTGGTGTCGGTTCATTTTGTAAAGAAATAAAAAGGTTCAAATCAAACCTGATTTCCTGCAGATATTGCTTCATAATGTTATATGCCAGATCTGGACTATTATTTTGCTCACTCAGATGAGCCAGGATCAAATTTTTCAATCCCGGGTGTATTACCTGACTGATCACGCCTACTGCCTGCTCGTTGGACAGATGACCCTGACGGCTGTGAACCCTTTGTTTCAGGTGCCAGGGATAAGGCCCTTCCAACAGCATTCCAGTATCATGATTGCTTTCCAGGATGATAGTGGTAGCGTTTCGCAACCGATTGATCAGTAATTGGGTGGCATAACCCAGATCCGTAGCCAGCGCCAGTTTGCGCAAGGGTTCATCTTCCTTCTGGAAAATGAAATTACATCCATCCACCACATCATGCGACGAACTGAAAGCATGCACCACAATATCACCGATTCGGAAATCCTGCCCAGTCTGAAAAAACACATTCCCCTTAGGCAGCCTTCCCAGGCGAAATTTTACTGCTTCGTAGGTGAGTCTGGAAATATAGACCGGAATGTTATATTTTCTGGCAATGATCCCGGCTCCAGCCACGTGATCGCTGTGTTCATGACTTATTATTAAAGCCCTGATCCGGCTTTCATCAAGTGAAATGCTGGCAAGTTGTGCGCTGATCCTGTTCCCGGGAAGTCCGGCATCCACCAGGATCTTGGTATCCCGAGTTCTTACAACCGTACAATTACCTTTACTGCCGCTGGCCAGAATTGCTGTCTGAAACATTATAATGATCAGCCGATAAAATAAAACCTGTTATTAAGCCTATCGAATTCCGTCCACTCGGATTCAGCACCCTGCACATTTTCCACCATCTGCTTCACACCGGTGATCTGGGCATCCATATTGTCTGCATGATGGAGGGCCACGGCTTCGATAGTCTGAGGTAATCTTGCTGCCGCCTTTTCATATTCACCATGATGAGAAAGGATAAGATGCCGCAGTTTCATCAAAATATCATTGGGAAAATTATTCAGTTCAGCAGCTTTCTGGCAGATGTAACTGTCTCCCAGACTGATATGCCCCACTAATCTGCCGGTAACCGTAAAATCTATGGATGATGAAATATTGTATTCAAAAACTTTGCCGAGATCATGCAGGATCGCACCGGCTATCAGCAGATCGCGGGATAATGGATAATAATGGGTAATGAAATCACATATTCTGCACACTGAAACCGTGTGTTCCAGCAAACCGCCAATATAGTTATGATGCCAGGTCTTGGCTGCCGGGGCCTGAGAGAAGAGTCGGAA
>JAFGEH010000181.1 GCA_016931665.1 Candidatus Cloacimonadota bacterium
CATGTAGAAAGCCGGAATATCCGTTCTGCGGCTGATACTGAGAATCATGTTCACCTCGAATTCACTATGCCGCGGCACAGGGCTGATGACAAGTTTTTTCGCTTCAGGACAGGTTTAGACAAATATTGACAGAATTCCACCCGGTTAAAAGATAAACATTCATGAAAAAAGTAGGTATATTCTTTATCTGGAAGTATATAAATTCATCCCGGAAAGAGTGGTTGCGGTTTGATTCCCTCTTCATGATTTTAGGCATTGTAATTGCCGTGGCAGTCCTGACGGTGGCTCTGGCCATTTTTGATGGTTACCAGAAAGCATTGAAGCAGGTCATTCTGGGAGTCAATTCTCATATCTATGTTTTCAAACCGGGTGAGAGCAATATTGACTCATCCCATGTTCAGCAATTGGAAGAGTTCTTCCAAGCCCAGCCCGAGGTATGCTCCATTTCCCGCCTGATTGTTACCGAAGCAATGGTAACGGCGGGAGGCAGGGTCAAGGGGGCTGTTCTCAGGGGGATTGAATGGGATCAGGAGATGCCGGCAACGGATTATCGGAAATATGTTCGGACAGGTTCGTTCCAGCTGGAAAATCCGGAAGATATCGTTATCGGTTACCGGCTGGCCGATATCCTGGGAGTTGGAATCGGTGATACAGTTCAGGTGATCAATCCCCTGAATGCTGAATTCACTCCTCTGGGGATGAGGCCTCGTTCTGATAATTTCCGGATTATAGGCCTGTATCACTCCGGGATGTACGATTATGATTCGAAATTCCTTTTTCTGAATCTGCCGGCAGCAGCAAGATTTGTGTCTTTGCAGGACGAAATAACCATGCTGGAGATCCGTCTGCAACTGGAGCATATCGACCGGGCGGATTATCTGGCTTATGTCTGGGAGACCCTGCTCAACGATCCCTCCTATGAGTATCAGATACGATCCTGGGTGGATTTCAACGGTAACCTCTTCACCCTGCTTGAGTTGCAGAAGTGGGTGGTGTTCATCATACTTTCCTTCCTGGTGGTGGTTGCTTCTTTTAATGTGATCAGTTCGGTTTCTGCTGCCATTCTGGAAAGGAAACGGGATATAGGTATTCTCAAGGCTTATGGAGCCGGTAACGCACTTTTACGCCAACTGTTCCTGGGCAGAATCCTGATCATGGGAGTTATCTCGGTAATTGCCGGATTGCTGGCAGGCATCCTGTTTGCCAGATTCCTGAGCTGGCAGGCTTTCTTCCTGATTAAAGCGGATGTTTATTTCCTGGAAAAGATCAATGTCAGCTTTCCCCTGGAGAGCATTCTGGTGCTTCTGGGGGTATCCATGACCATTATCTCCTTATCAGCTTTGTTGCCTCTGCGCCAGATTTCCCGGTTGCAGGTCACTGAAATCCTCAGGAATGAATCATAAGGGAGTGTGTGTGAAACTAATTACAGTCCAGGACCTCTGGAAAAGTTATCAGGAAGCAGGCGGCCGTCTGGAAGTGATCCGGGGAGTAAATCTGGAAATGGAACCGGGAGAGATGCTGGCCATAACCGGTGAATCCGGCAGCGGAAAAAGCACCCTGCTGCATCTTCTGGGTATGCTGGACAGTGCTGACCGCGGCGAGATCTATTATCAGAACAGACTGGTTTCTCTGCGGGACCGGAACATTCACCGCTTCCGCAATCAGACCGTTGGCTTTGTATTTCAGTTCCATTATCTGCTGGAGGATTTCACGGCCCGGGAAAATGCAGCCATGCCTCTGCTCCTGGCCTCGGGAGACCTGCAGACCAGCCTCCGGGAAGCGGATATCCTGCTCCAAGCTCTGGATATGTATCCACGCCGGGAGCACTATCCCAACCAGCTGAGCGGAGGTGAGCAGCAGAGGGTGGCCGTAGCCAGGGCACTCATCAATAAACCAGCCATCGTGCTGGCAGATGAACCCACCGGTAACCTCGATGCCCGGCACAGCGAAGAACTGGTTGAGCTGATTCTGGAGCTTAACCGGGGCAGGGGCCAGAGTTTTATAATAGCAACCCATAATCGGGATATTGCCCGGCGTATGCACCGTCACCTGCACCTGGAGAATGGCGTCCTCCAGCCTTTTCAGAACTGATAAAAAGTTCTTGGCCGGGATCCAGCAGTGCGGAAGAAAAAATGGTTGATTGTGGCTGTTGCCATCCTGATGCTGATCAATCTCATCTTCTATGGACTGGTCCGCTGGGCACGCCTGGATACCCTGGTTAAAGACCGGGTTTCAACTTACCTCTCAGAGGCTTTATCCGCTGAAGTTGTCTTCGGCGATTTCAGCTTCAACGATAAACAACTGGATGTGAATAATATACTCATTACGGACAAAAACGGTCTTTACACCATCAGGATCAGACAGGTCTTTATCGAATACAACCTGCCCCTTCTGCTTTTCTTCCGGTTTTCTGCCTTCCGGGCTGTCGAGGATGTAAAAATTTTCGAACCCGAGATCATTTTAACGTTCAAGGAAAACCTGCAAAATTCAGCATCAAGGCCGCTACCCGGGGATATCAGCCGGTATTTCCAGCGGCTTCAGATCTATAATGGCAGCCTGGAACTCAATTATCATTCTCCCTCTGTTCAAATAAGCACCCGCCTTGATTCCCTTAATCTGGAGATGATCAACAATATTCGTTCGGAAGTAAATTTCTCCGCCACCGGACGGGATTCATCCCACCTGTCCGGAGATTTTGCCTATCATAAAGGTTTCCTGCGCAGATTGAACCTCCTCCTGTCAAACTATCAGCCGGATACGTTGCAGGTTAAATTTCTCGACGAACTGACCGGGAAGCTGGACCTGGAATTGAATTATACTCCCGGGGAGAACAAGGTGACAGGTTACTGGAAGGATTTCCGGCTGCTTAAAGACGGTTACAGCCTTCTCTCTGATTCATTATTCTTCACAGTGGATAATGACAGCCTGAATCTGGATTTGAACACTCTGACCATTAATAACCGGGCGGTTTCCGGCCGTATCGGCCTGAATGATATTCGCAGCAGACGGGAATTATCGGGTCAGATCAATATCCCGCAATATCCCCTGACTGAGATCCTGCCCCAACTGCAGGGAATGGCCGGCATCAAGGCAGAAATCCAGGGCGAACTGCTTAATCCTCTTATGTCTCTGCAACTCGTCCTTCCTGAACTGACATTCCGCAATCAACAGGTTACTGATCTCAATCTTTCTGCCAGTGCCAGCCTCCAGG
>JAFGEH010000182.1 GCA_016931665.1 Candidatus Cloacimonadota bacterium
GATATTGCCGTGATCGTTGTTTCCGCCAGCGAAGGAGTGAAGAAACAGACGGTCGAAGCTATTGACCACGCCAAAGCTGCCGGAGTCCAGATCATTGTCGCCATTAACAAGATCGATCTGAAGGATGCCAATCTGGATCGGGTAATCGGTGAGGTCATGAAACAGAACCTGCTGCTGGAAGGATATGGCGGGGAAGTTCTCTGGGCCAAATGCTCTGCTAAAACCGGTGAAGGGATAACGGACCTGCTGGATACAATCCTGCTGGCTGCTGATATGCTGGAATTAAAGGTTGCCGTAGATATACCCGGGAAAGGTGTGGTCATAGAAGCACGTAAAGATCAGCGGATGGGTACAGTTGTCACCATTCTGATGCAGGAGGGGACGCTGCATAAGGGAGATCATGTGGTTTGCGGGGCTACCTTCGGTAGAATCAGGAAGATGGAAGATGAACGGGGAAACGAGATAACGGAACTCCATCCCTCTGATGTCGCCCTGCTTTACGGTATTACGGATGTACCCAAGGCTGGTGATATTCTGAATCAGGCGGATTCCGACAAGATGGCCCGGCAGATCAGCACCGAACGTTCTCATATCAGAAAGGAAAGGGAGATGTACCAGACCAAGATCAATCTGGATAATCTCTTCCAGAAGATCAAAGAGAACGAAATGTCCGAAATCAAACTGATCATCAAGGCAGATACCGACGGTTCTGTGGAAGCGCTCTGCGATTCTTTCCAGAAACTATCCACAGACGAGATCCTGATCAATATAATCCGGCGGGGAGTTGGCGGTATAAATGATGCTGATGTCAATCTGGCCGCCGCCACAGATGCCATCATCATCGGCTTCCATGTGCGTCCCAACAGCACTGCTAAACATCTGGCGGAAGAAGAAAAGGTCGAAATAAAATTATATCAAATCATATATGAAGCCATCGAAGATCTGAAACTGGCCATGACCGGGATGCTGGCTCCGGAAATTATCGAGAAATCCATGGGCAGCGCCCTGGTCAAACAGATCTTCAAAATCAAAAATGTGGGTACAATTGCCGGATGTTACGTGGAAAAAGGCAGTATCACCAACAGCGGGAAAGTAAGATTATATCGTAATGACATGATGATACACCAGGGAGATCTGGCTTCGCTTAAGCACTATTCCGAAGAAGTAGCGGAAGTCAAGGCAGGCTCCGATTGCGGGATCACCATTGCCGGGTATAATGACATCAAAGAAGGTGATATCATCGAGAATTTTATTCTGGAAGAAGTTGCCAAGAAACTGTAAGATTTTTTCCAGGGAGATAACATGCCGAGGATAAGAGTTCTCAGATTCGAGAAAGAGCTGCTCAAGATTATCAGCAGTACGCTGGAAGTGAAAATGCGGGACAAATATCTGGAATTTGTTGCTATCACCGCAGTAAAACTCAGTAATGATCTTTCCCATGCCAAAATATATTATACTCATCTGGACCAGCACCCCCGGGCCAGAGTCCAGGAAACGCTGGAGAAGGCAAGCGGCCAGTTGAAGAATGAAATTGCCAGAACCAAACTGATGCGGAGAATCCCTGAATTGACCTTCATCTTTGATGAACTGGAAGAAAAGGCCCGGAAAATCGATCAACTGTTCAACCTGATCAAAACGGACAGCTCCGGCAGTGAATCCACCAGCTGATGAAACTTCAGCTATTATCACAGTTCAAACAGCAGCTGCTGAATAAACTGGAACTTTTTCCCAGGGTTGCCATTCTTACTCACAGGAATCCCGATGGGGATGGGCTGGGTTCGGCTCTTTTTCTGCAGGAGTTCTTCAGGCAGCGTGGCATCAGGCTGGATATTGTGCTGGAAGAATTACCCCCCCGTAACCTTGATTTCCTTAATCTGAATAAGAGATACAAACCATATCAGAACGATCTGATCTACCAATTACTGATAATAGTGGATTGTCATGAAGCCAGCCGGCTGGGGGCAGGTGAAACCATGCTTTCCCGCGCTGAAGCCATTCTGATCCTGGATCATCATGAGGAAAACAACGCTGTCAAAGATGCCGTATTCTATAATGATACAACCAGTTCCTGCGTGGGCGGGATCATCTATCGGATGTTTGCCGACGAAATAACGGAGCTGCCTTCACCTGTCAGGAAATATCTGGCAGAGGCTGTTTATGTGGCGATTCTGAACGATACGGAAAACTTCCAGAATACCAACACCGATGCTGAAACATTCACCATCTGCAGTGAGTTGATGCAGCTGGGACTGCAGCCCGGCCAGGTAATGGAAACCTTTCTGCTGAACCGCAGCCTGGCCGAAATGAAGTATGTGGGAGACGTTATGTCGTCTGCCTGTTCCTTCGCTGATGATCGTATCCTGTTTATTTATTCCACTCGGGAAATGCTACAGAGAAGGAATCTGGACATGAGGGCTAACAGTAAGATGACCCGCTGGTTCAAAGGTACCCGAGGTGTGCAGGTGATAGTGTTCTGGCAGGAAGTGTCCGAGAATTTGTACCGCCTGAGTCTACGCTCTCCGGTAATCGATGTCTATCTACTGGCCAGGAAATATGGCGGAGGTGGCCACCGGAAGGCTGCCGGCTGCGAATTACAGGGTCGGTTGCCAGACCTCGAAAAGTTAGTTTTACAGGATATCCGGGAGTTGCTGGCATGAACCCCGGGGGTGTTCTGCTGATCGATAAACCCACAGGAATATCTTCCTTTGCCGTAGTTCGTCAGTTAAGGAAAATTACCGGCATCCGGAAAATAGGTCATGCAGGGACGCTGGATCCTTTTGCCAGCGGATTACTGGTTATGTGCCTGGGTTTTGCCACCCGGATCGCCGGCAGATTACTGCTAGATGATAAAACCTATGTTGTGAAAATGAAACTTGGTACCAGTACGGATACGGGTGATCTGACAGGAGAAATAATTGATTCAGCAGAACCTCCTGTCCTTACAGAAGAAAAACTCACAGAAACAGCTAGTGCCATACTGCGGATCAGGGAGCAGACGCCTCCCCGGTATTCGGCTGTGAAAGTTGGAGGCCGCCGGGCTTACCAGCTGGCCCGGAATAACCAGGAATTCACTTTACTGCCGCGAAGTGTAGAGATCAAAAACTTCAGTTTCACCGGCTGGGAAGCAGGAGTGCTGGAGTATGTGACCACTGTGAGTAAAGGAACCTATATCAGGGTATTATCGGAGACCATTGCCGGGCTGCTGGGCACTCGGGGTGTAACCACTTATCTGCGCAGGATACAGGCAGGTTGCTTCAGGGTGGAAGATGC
>JAFGEH010000183.1 GCA_016931665.1 Candidatus Cloacimonadota bacterium
ATCAAGAGACCCGAATTCAATCCCATCGGTGACCGTTAATATCCCCAATACGAAATCTTTCAGTCCGCTCAGGGCGCAGTGCGGAATGGCTATCTGATTACTGAATCCGGTAGATCCCAATTTTTCCCTGTCCAACAGTGACTGATAAATCTTTTTTTCGTCAAATTCAGACAGCAGAGGATTTTTCACGGCCAGTCGGGCAATATACTTTAAAACAGATTCTTTATCGGTTAATCCCACGTGCACGGCAATGCATTCTTCCTGTAAAATTGCGGCCAGATTCATAACAGCCTCCTTTCGACGTCATTACCAAATCCTGAATCCTGATTTATTGTCAATAACAGATTAGAAAAGCCTACCTAGCTGGAAAACAACCAAATAATCAATATCTCTTGACCATAAATATCAATTTTTTAGAAAGAATACATGAAAAGAAAGAATTATTTCAGCACCCTGTTGATCCTGATCCAGTTAGCGATGGGGATCTATATGGGATTTCAATTACCTGATGGAACCCGCATTCCCAGTCACTGGAATCTGCAGGGAGAAGTAGACGGCTATATGGACAAATGGCCAGGATTGCTCATCTTCCCCGGATTCAACCTGCTGATCCTCACATTGATGCTGTTATTGCCATATATCTCGGTGAGATATCGCCAGGCACCGGAACGCTTTGAACATATCATCCCCCGGGTGACGAATATTCTGATATCCTGCTTCTTCCTGATGAATCTGGGACTGCTGCTGGTTCTGCAGGGAATTATAGCCATGAGTAACCTGATCGTTTTCCTGCCTCTGGGAATTTTATTTTACTTGCTGGGGAATGTGATGCCGCAGCTGCCTTCCAATTTCTTTGTCGGAATCCGGACACCCTGGACCCTTTCTTCCGAAAGCAACTGGGTCCGTACACATCAGCTTGGCTCGCTCTGCTTCCGGGTGAGTGGCATTCTACTGATTATCGTACCGGCAATTTTGCGTAATAAGCCTGCTATAACCGGCCTGTTTCTGATTTTTATCTTCCTGGTAATCCTCTACCCTGCTCTCTATTCCTTTCTGCTGTTCAGGAAAGATAAAAAACAGGATAATTGATAATCACTGATTTTTTAAGACAGGATAACTCATGTCAGGATCAGCCCTCTACTTCTTCCATTATTGGCGGTTGAGAGTAAACTGCAGAAAATCAGATATTCTGATGTCTGCTAATGATCAGATCAAGTCCTGCTTTCTTTCAGCTGTTAGCAGCAGGTCTTATTCTGCCAATGAAGATATTGGAAATTACCTATTTTAACGAGGAGTACCAGTGAACCCATTAAATTTTTTGGATAGTGATATACTCCCCTATGTTCTGCCGGTCTTGATTTTCCTTTCACGGGTTATTGATGTCTCTCTGGGAACCCTGAGGATAATTTTTGTTAACCGTGGTATGAAATTCCTGGCACCAATCATCGGATTTTTTGAAGTACTGATCTGGTTGCTGGTTATCGGGCAGATCATGCGGAATCTTAATTCCCCGGTCAATTACATCGCTTATGCTGCCGGTTTCGCTACAGGCAATTTTGTGGGGATCTACCTGGAAAACAAACTGGCCATGGGTGTGACCCTGATCAGAATTATTACCCAGACCAGGGCCAAGGAACTTATCCAGTATTTTCGGGCAGGGGGTTATTACGTTACCAATGTGCCGGCAAAATCCAATTCGGGTGATGTGGAGATCATCTTCCTGCCAGTCCGCCGCCGGGAAATCAAAGAAGTAATTGAGATGGTGAAAACATTCAACCCTAATGCTATCTATACGATTGCGGACATGAGAACAGTGAGTTATGGTGCCGTTTCAGCAGAAAATAAACATTCCATGTGGCATTTACCAGCTTACAGGCAGCTGTTTCATTTTCGGCGTAAAGGAAAATGATATATTACTTAATCTGCTTTGATATTATGTTTAAAGATTCTGGATTTATATTGCTCTGTCAATAACCTTCATCTATCGTCTCAAACTATAGTTCATTTATAATATTACTGTATTTTCTTACAGAAAATATATTGACATATCTTATTACTGTTTAATAAAATAGACTAAAGCATTATACATATTGCTTACGCAACAGAGTTAATAGCATCAGGGAATATGGATATTAAATTATACTCATAATACTTTTAAGGAGGTTAATTATGAGTTATCCTTTAAAGATTTATGGAAGCATTATCGTCTGCCTTGGTTTTTTATTTGTTCCCATTTATACTCAGGAAATTGCTCTAACCAACAGCGATTATCATCACCAATTTCCTGAGTGGTCCCCGGATGGTAACTGGGTAGTATATTACATGGAAGATTCCACCGGATATTCTCATATTTACAAGGTCTCTTCTACGGGGGGAGAGGAGATTGCCCTCACAATAGCAAATTATGATGATTATTATCCCAGGTGGTCACCCGATGGTGACTGGATAGCCTATAAAAAAATTGGGTTTGGTGGTTATCACCAGATATTCAAGGTACCAGCCTCAGGAGGTGAAGAAACTGCTCTAACCACTGCTGGTTATCAGCATGGTTATGAATGGGATTCCCCAGAGTGGTCTCCGGACGGAAACTGGGTAGGTTTCAGTGCTTATAATTCTGGTTACTGGCGGATCTATAAAATATCTTCCGAAGGCGGTGACGAAATAGATCTTACCATCCCTTGTTTTCCCTATGGCTCCCTTTATCCACAATGGTCCCCTGATGGCAGTGCCATGACATTTCGCAGAGCGTTAGGAACTTATCATCAAATAATGACGGTTTCTACCGACGGAAGCGGAGATGAGAATTGGCTGACCAGTGATAGTCATACTCACTGGTATCCGCAATGGTCTCCCGACGGCAACTGGCTGGTTTATCAGAAACTGGATTCTACCGCATTCTGGCAGATCTATAAGGTGCCGGCAGGAGGAGGTGAGGAGATTGCTCTGACCTGGGATAATTATCATCATGGCTCTCCTCAGTGGTCACCTGATGGAAACTGGATAGTTTATACCAAAGGTGATGCTACTGGTGTTCCTCAGATTTACAAGATATCCCAGGGGGGAGGAACAGAAATAGCCCTGACCAGTGAGGGACTTGAGCATGCTTGGCCGCAATGGTCACCAGACAACAACTGGCTGGTATACCACAAGGTTGACCCGTCCGGAACCTGGCAGATATATAAGGTTTCATCAATGAGTAGCGTTGAAGATAATACTATTATCCATTGCCATGATTATAAACTATCCAACCATCCCAATCCCTTCAATCCAGAAACTTTGATTACTTTCCAGATTCATCAAGAAGGTGACATTAAAGTGAACATTTATAATATCAAAGGTGCCAGGGTTGCCTGTCTGGTTAACGAATTTCTGACGGAGGGATCATACTGCTATTCCTGGTCGGGTAAGGACTGTACGGGAAATCTCATGACCACGGGAATTTATTATTGCACCCTCTCAGTAAATGGCAGCAGAAATTCTGTTCATAAGATGCTTCTTCTGAAATAGAGAATCAGGCAATTCCCGATAAATCATTCTGCCCGCATATTGTAGAATAGGACTATCCCATAATCACAATAAATTGGCAATAGGCCAATTAATATCAATTACAATGAATCTATCTTAAATAAAAAAACATTGACCTTCTTATAAATTATACATTTGTTTAATAGCAGGGGATCAATATGAAATCAATTTTTCTGAAAGCAGGTAGGGAAAAATCTCTGCTCCGCAAGCATCCCTGGATATTTTCGGGAGCAATAGACCGGGTCGAGGGTAATCCTTCCTCCGGTGAAACTGTAGCTGTTTTTTCCCATAGAAAAGAATTTCTGGCCCGGGGTGCCTGGTCTCCCCTCTCCCAGATCAGGGTAAGGGCCTGGTCGTTTCAGGAGGAACAAAAGATTGACTCCGCTTTTTTCAGGAGTCGTTTGCAATCTGCTATCCACTGCCGACAGAATAAATGGGATTCAGCATCAGATTCCAATTATGCCTGTCGCCTGGTTTACGCGGAGAATGATGGCCTCCCTGGTCTGATTGTGGATAAATACGGTAATTTTATCATCTGCCAGTTTCTCACCAGTGGCAGTAATTACTGGAAGGACACTATCATTAATGAGCTGCAAGCTCTTTTATATCCACAGGGTATTTATGAAAGGAGTGAGGGAGAGCATTTAAGCCAGGAAGGATTAGCAGTCCAGAAGGGCAGATTGATGGGAGAAGAACCTCCGGATCTGGTTGAGATCAAAGAACAGGGCTGCCGCTTTCTGGTTGATCTGAAGAATGGCCATAAAACCGGATTTTATCTGGATCAGAGAGAGAACCGGCAGTTGATAGGAAGATATAGTCAGGAAGCGGAAGTTCTGAATTGTTTTGCCTATACTGGCGGCTTTTCCGTACCCGCTCTGCTGGGCGGAGCAAAGAAAGTAATCAATATTGACACATCCGCCCCATCTCTGGAACTGGCCGCCCGTAATCTGCAGCTGAATGGTATCAATTCCCGGCGCTGGGATAATATTTCAGGTGATGCCTTTGCCGTTTTGCGTCAGTTTCGGGCTGACAAACGCAAATTCGACCTGATCATCCTTGATCCTCCCAAATTTGCCGATTCCCGTCAGCATCTGGACCGGGCTGCCCGGGGCTATAAGGACATCAATCTCCTGGCGATGCAGTTGCTAAATTCCAACGGTATTCTGTTTACATTTTCCTGCTCCGGCCTGGTAACTCGTGACCTGTTTCAGAAGATAGTAGCCGGTGCAGCTTTGGACAGCGGCCGGGAAGTGCAGATCATCGGGGAGATGAATCAAGCTCCGGATCATCCCATAGCTCTCAATTTCCCGGAAGGACTCTATCTCAAAGGCCTGATCTGCCGGGTTTGTTAAGTCAGTAAATTTTCCACTTATTTCATCATAATCATCTTCCCGGTCGCAGACTCATTTTCGGTTCTCACCTTATAGTAATATATACCAGAAGACATCAGCTGATTATCGGCATCTTTACCATCCCAGATTAATGAGTTTATGGGCTGTGTCCGGCTTCCGACGGATTGATGATTTGATGAGTTAACGGGGTAGGAGATTATCGCCTGGCCTCTGAGGTTGTAGATGGTGATTTCGGCTTGTTCACAGCCGGAAGGCAGCTGGAAACATATCGTCGTACTAGGATTGAAAGGATTGGGATAGTTTCCCAGGAGTAAAAGAGAAAAATCGGATAACGGATCGTCGGCATCTACTTCCGGTTCCAGGATGAAATCAACAATAACGGTTTCTCCGGCAATTACTGTTACTTCTACTCCATCGGGTACTTCATAACCTTCCAGATAGCAGGTAACGGTATAATCACCCGCA
>JAFGEH010000018.1 GCA_016931665.1 Candidatus Cloacimonadota bacterium
CGGATACAGAAAGTAACAGGCCTGCCAGGTTCATAACTGCGTCTGGAAGAATAAACCACCGGCCCTTCATCTGCCAGTTCTATGATTGTTTCACCTGGTTTTACTGCAGTGATTCTGCCTTCAAAGAAATTCATGTTCCCGATAAAATCGGCAACAAAGCGGGTCACGGGATGTTCATAGATAATTTTGGGTTCATCGCATTGCACAATACTGCCGCGGTCCATCACCGCTATCCGGTCCGCCAGGGCCAAGGCTTCGGTCTGGTTGTGTGTAACGAAGATGAAGGTGATGCCGACCTTTCTCTGTAATTCGGCCAGTTCATTGCGGGTCTGCTCCGAGATCTTCTTATCCAGGGCGCTCAGGGGTTCATCCAGCAGCAGGATACTGGGTTCGTTCACTAGCGCCCGAGCCAGAGCAACCCGCTGCTGCTGGCCGCCGGAAAGACTCCCCGGCATCCGGTTCACGAAATCACCCAGGCTGACCAGTTCCACAACTCGAGCCACCCTGTCCCGAAGTTCCTTACCCGGTACCTTTTTGATCCTTAAGCCATAGCTGATATTTTCGTAAACACTCAAATTTGGGAATAGAGCATAATTCTGGAATACGGTGTTCACATCCCGTCGGTGGGGAGGCAGTTGAGTGAGATCCCGGCCATCCAGTAAAATTGAACCGGCAGTCACTTTTTCAAACCCGGCTATCAGTCTGAGAATAGTTGTTTTACCACAACCGCTGGGACCCAGCAGGCAGAAGAACTCACCCTGCCGGATCTCCAGATCGATATCAGCTACGGCAGTGAATTGACCGTACTTCTTAGTAAGATTTTTTAAAGTCAGCATATTTCTCTCTTATTTTTTGTGTGTCAGGTTAGTTTCAATATCACTATATTTTAACATATTATCTCCAGAAATGCTGATAATTGTCTGTCATTTTGATTTAATTTCTTCCGGGATCTTTATACTGAATTTATTCTCTTTCGCTGCACTTTGTATCATCTCCTGGTGATACTGACTAATCATGAAACCCAGCTCTTCAATTCAGGAAACTTCCTTCTTTAAAACAAAATGAACACATATTTCGCTTGGATGCCAGTCAAGAAAAAAAGGAAAGGTCTCAACAGGTTCGCACTCATACTGGGATCAAATTTATCATCCTCTATTTTAGAATATACCGGCAGAATAACAGTTATTCTGCGTTCATATTTTTAACAGAAGCTGCCAGAGGCTGGTTGAAGTGAATATTTAATTGACAAACACTTCCCCTTAATTATTGAATATACAATATTGAAGATCGGAAAAGATCTGACCTCCACAGGGAATTTCTGCAGCACAGACTGGTAATTTATGGCAGATCTTTTTCAAGTTTCCCGATTGAGGTGAGGTTATGTCTGAAGAGAGAAAAAAGACAATTCTCCTGGTTGAAGATGAACTGATCATTGCCATGGATGAACAGATGACCCTGAAACATTACGGCTATCAGGTCAAGATTGCCAGTACTGGCGAGCAGGCTATCGCGATGGTGGCTAAAGAAGGCGATATAGACCTGATCCTGATGGATATAAATCTGGGTGAAGGCATGGATGGCACCCGGGCCGCTGAGCTGATCCTGCAGAAACACGATATTCCACTGATTTTTATTTCGGCCTATACGGAGCAGGAAGTGGTGGAAAGAACGGAAGGGATTACTTCTTACGGTTATATCGTGAAAAATTCCGGTGAAACAGTACTGATAGCTTCCATCAGGATGGCTTTCCGGTTGTTTGAAGCTAAATTGAAGGAAATTCAGAAAGAACAGGAACTGAGAGAAGCGAAGGAACAACTTGAGAAGTATTTCAATTCCAGTCTTGATCTATTGTGTATTGCCAGTACCAGTGGAAAATTCCTCCGCCTGAACCCGGAATGGGAGAAGGTGCTGGGCTATTCTGTTACAGAACTGGAGGGACAGAGCTTCTTTGACTTTATTCATCCTGAAGATATGGAAAGAACTTTAAAGGCTTTATCCCGTCTGGATAAACAGGAAGAAGTTCTGAGCTTTGAGAATCGTTATCGCTGTCGGGACGGTTCCTATCGCTGGATCGAATGGCGTTCCCGGCCGGAGGGTGATCTGATCTATGCAGCTGCCCGTGACATAACAGATCGTAAACAGATGGAACAGAAACTGGCGGAAGAAAAACAATGGTCAGAAAGCATTGTTAATTATGCTCCTGATATAATTATTGGCTTGGAGAAAGATTCCAGAATAGCAGTTTTCAACAGATTCGCCGAGCTGCTAACCGGCTATCAGGCCGAGGAAGTGTACGGCAAAAAGTGGATTGATATGTTTATTCCGGCAGAAATCCAGCCGGAAATCCATAACGTCTGGGCTGAAATAATCCGCACCCGGGCTATTGTCCATCAGCATGAAAATGAAATTGTCACCAGAAGTGGAGAACGGCGCCTGATCAGCTGGCGTAATTGTCTTTTAACTGAAGATGAAGACTTCAGGATGATCCTCTCCATTGGAGAAGACATCACAGAGCAGCAAAGGGCCAGCGAAGAACTGCAGAAAAAGTCCAAAGCCATGGAAGCTGCCAGCGATGGTATAGCCATTCTCGACTCGGAGGAGAAATATATCTATCTGAATCAGTCCCATGCCAGTATCTACGGGTACGATGATCCCTCTGAACTGATCGGTAAAAGCTGGCAGATGTTGTATCGGGAACCGGAGCTGACCAGATTCAGGCAGGAGATCATGCCGAAATTCTCGGTCATGGGTAAATGGCGGGGGGAAGCAGTGGGATTGAAAAAGGACGGCAGCACCTTTCCTCAGCATATATCCCTCACCGCTCTGGCTGAAGGTGGACTGGTCTGTATTGTCCATGACATAAGTGAACGCAAACAGGCCGAGGAAAAACTGCGAGAGCGTGAAGAACTCTTCCGGAAAGTCCTGGCTACTGCTCCGGATCTCATACTGACTACCGATGTACAGGGTACGATAACCTTTGTGAATGAGCCTGATCTCCTGGTGAATCTGAAAATTACGAAGGAAGATATCACCGGTCGTAACATGATGTCTTTCATTGCTGAAAAAGACCGCGCCCTGGCCATGGAGAACACGAAGTTGATGTTTGAACGCCCTCTGGGGGTGAAAGAATACCGACTACAAACCGGGGATGGTGTAGAGATTGAATGTGAGGTGAACGGTGATGTGATCAGGGATAGTGAATCGCAGCCCCTGGGCATGGTTTATGTTATCCGGGACATTACGGGTCGCAAACAGATGGAAGAGAAACTGCGTCGGAGCGAAGAGAATTATCAGGAACTTTATACTATGCTGCGCCTGATGAGCGATACCATGCCGGACATGATCTGGGCCAAGGATCTGAAAAACCGTTATATCTTCGCCAATCGGGCCATGTGTGAAAAACTGCTGAATGCCCGTGACACAGAAGAACCGATAGGAAAGACGGATCTGTTCTTTGCCCGGAGGGAAAGGGAATCTCATCCCGATAATCCGGAATGGCATACCTTCGGTGAACTCTGTATGGATTCCGATACTGTAACTCTAAAGAATATGAAAGAAATGCAATTCGATGAATTCGGTAATGTAAAAGGCAAATTTCTTTATCTGGATGTGCATAAAGCTCCCATGTTCAATCACGAAGGGAAAGTGATCGGCGTGGTCGGTTCAGCCAGGGATATCACAGAACGCAAACTGACGGAAGAAACCCTGAATACGGAGCGGAAACAACTCCTTTCCATTTTCGAGAGTATTATGGAACCGATATATGTTTGTGACCCCCAGACTTATGAGATCCTGTATATTAACCAGGCTCTGAGAAACATGCTGCAAAAAGATTGTATCGGGGGCATCTGTTACCAGGAATTTCAGGGTTTGGACGAACCGTGTCCTTTCTGTACGAATAAAATTATTCAGAAACAGCCGGATAATACGTATTCCTGGGAGTATTTTAATCCGAAACTCGGCAAATATTTCTCTTTGCATGATCGTCTCATTCGCTGGACTAACGGGCGTGATGTCCGCCTGGAACTGGCTTTTGACATCTCCGAAGTAAAACAGGCCGAGGGAAAGATTAACGGATTGCTGCAGGAAAAGGAACTGATCCTGAAGGAAACCCATCACCGGATCAAAAACAATATCACCCTGATCAACAGCATGCTTTCCATTCAGGCCAATTCCCAGAATAATCAGCAGGTGAAGGATATTTTAAGTGAAGCTGCAGGACGCCTGCAGAGCATGATGGTTCTCTATGATAAACTCTACCGTTCTGAAAATCTGGAAAATCTGAGTCTCCGCGATTTCCTGACCTTGCTGGTAAAGGAGATCATCAGAGTTATTCCTGCTGCCTGCCCGGTTAAAACTGCTTTGAAGATCGATAACCTGAATCTCAGTATCAAAAAGATGCCACTGATCGGCATTATGATCAATGAATTAATAACCAATTCCATTAAATATGCTTATCCGGATCGTGCAGAAGGCCTGATTTCTATTACTGTAAAATTGAAGAACGGAAAAGTAAATTTAAATTATCAGGATAACGGCATCGGACTGCCTGAGAACATTGATATAAATGGAAGTTCAACCTTCGGCCTGCAACTGGTCAATCTCCTGGTTAAACAGCTGAATGGTTCTCTGAAGATAAGCGGTGAAACGAGAAATAAATTCTCTATCACTTTCCCGGTATAATTCCGGTTGATTGCCTGAAGTTACCGGTTGCCAATAAGTTAATATATTGCCATTAGTCTTTTTGTCCGGGTAATTCCCGCAGTCGAGTCCAGACCTCTGTCCTGCCCAGCAGCGAAATCCCGATATAACCCCTCAAATGCAGATTATCATCCTTCAGCTTCATGTGAGAGCTGTAGGTTTTACCTGTTTCCGGGTCATAGATGGTGCCGCCTTTCCACTTGTTGCCATCAGCCTGGAAATCCTTCAGGATTTCCAGACCCAGGATCAGATCCTGACGACGGGCGGGGTCTGGATTCTTGTCATCCATCTTAGGTTCTCCGTCTTCTTCCAAGGGCTCTTCCAGCCAGGCTATACGGCCGAAAGTCAAGCCTTCCCGGCTGTAAATCTCGATCACGGCCTCCTGACTCTGGGATAACCAGTATCCGTTAATATCCTCTGTCACTTCTGCAGAGAGCAGACTGGCTGCCAGAAAAATAAACAGAATCAGATATATTTTCATTCATCCTCCGAATTTTCTTTCCTGTAAGAACCGGGACAAACTGTCCAAAATAAAATGTACATGACAACTTTTTTCTGCTTCTTCCAGGCTGGCTTTTTCCGGGGGAGGGATTTGCAGTTTATAATTCCGGTTCTTTTCTGCAGGAATTTGGTAAGCACTGGTCACCAATTTTTTAGATTAACCGGCTTTTAATAACAGCTTATCATCAATTTCTTTTATCAGTTACAAATAAATTTTATCCTGCTGGAACTGTAATTTAACGAAGTAAATTCTCATTGACAAAAAAAAGCTGCTGCACATTTTTCCGAAAAAAATTGGAGAGAATATGAAAAGAATATTAGTTACCGGGTCAGTTGGCCAGATAGGGTCCGAATTAACCATGCTGCTCAGAGATTTATTTGGAAACAGCAACGTTGTAGCCGGCGGGAACAGAACAAAACCA
>JAFGEH010000184.1 GCA_016931665.1 Candidatus Cloacimonadota bacterium
GAACGGCAGATCGGCTTACAGCTGGGAGGTTCATTGCCCTATGCCGATATGAACCTCGAGTTATTCTCAGCCAATCTCCTTGAGAACGAGATTCTGGCCGGCCGGATGACGGTGGTTCCCTTGAACCAGACAGGAATCCCCCTGTTCAAGAAACTGATTCTGGGCGGGACTGTGGCTCATGACAGGAATCAGTTCAAAGGCCTGATGGATACCGACGATGATAATTACCCGAATGTGTTCGATGATTATCCTTATGACAGCGATTGGCATAACGAGGTTGATTACGAAATCGAAGATTACCGTTCATTGTACTTCGAGCTTTTCCCCAATGATACTGAAGATGATTTCCTGGAATGGTTCTACAATTCCGAAACTCTGAACAGTCTGCGCAATCCTTCCTTCAAGGACCTGGGCAAGGATGACATTACCGTTTTCGGTATCGATTATGAACTTCCCCTCTATCAGAGCAAACTCCTCTATCTTAGTCACTATGCTGAAATGGCACAGATCCTCGACCATAAGAATGGCTTCATCTTCCCCGGTTTCTATTCCAAATTCCTTATCTTCCACCTGAACCTGGAATACCGCTTCTACCAGGATGATTTCCTGCCGGGCTTTTTCGGACAGCTCTACGATGAGGAACGAGCCATAGCTTATGCCACAGCGGAAGGAGATACGGTTATCACCAAGGAGATGAGGCTGGCCTATACCACAGCTTCCCGAGGATGGTATGCCAGCCTGACCACCAATATTCTGAATTTCCTCTTTATTACTGTCGCCTATGAAGATATGTACGGTGAAGACAATGTCAACAATCGTTCTCTGTGGGGTGAAGCCACTATTCGGCAGACTATTATCCCGAATCTAACAACGGCCAGGGCTCGTTATTCCCAGACGGGATTTGATAAATTGGAATATTTAAAGACTCCCTCTGCCATCATCGAAGGAACGCTGGGTTATGCCATCGGCAATAATACTCAGCTTATAGGAACCTATCAGGAACGTTACGCCGATCTGGACGGCAATGGGCGTATCGCAGGCAAGGATGAGACCATAACCACCACTTCCTTCGGAGTCGAATTCAGATTCTAGGACCAGGTAAATAAAAGGCAAGCGGAGTGAAAAGTTGATCCCTTTTCAACCCGGCTGGGTCGATGTTCATTGCCATTTCTACAATCTGGCTTTCCCGGAATCCGGAGCAGAAGTACTTACCCTGCAACTGGAAGAAGCCAGGCAGGCAGGTCTTACCGGTTTCATATCGTCAGCCCTGAGTGAAAGGGAATATCTCTGGCACCGGCAGCAGCCATTCGAAGATATGATCTGGTACGCCGGTATCCATCCCGTCTATGATCAAATTCAGGGTAATGAACTCGATCAGCTGGCAGATCTGTGCGAAGATAACAAGGTCTGTGCGATTGGAGAAATCGGGCTCGATGCCCGGCAGGATAACAGCAACTGGCAGGAAAAGCTGCTTATTCAACAGCTGGACCTGGCCCGCAGTTACGATCTTCCGGTAGTTTTTCATACCGTGCGCCGTTACCATGAACTTTACCGTATCCTGAAAGCCAGTTTTCCAGAGGTAAGAGGATTCCTGCACAGTTTCAATTCCTCCCGGGAAATTGCCGAACTTTTTTCCGGTTTCAACCTGGCCTTTTCACTGAATGTTCGTTTACCTTCCACTGGCTGCCTGAATTTCATCATCCGGCACGGATTTTTCCTTCTGGAAACGGATGCCCCTTATCAGAAACCCCGGGAAGATAAATCAGAAATCAATCAGCTGAAGAATCTCGTTGCCGTGGCGGAAGAAATATCCCGGCAAACGGGCTGCAGCCTGAGTGAAATCAAGAACCGGCAATTCAGTAATGTGAAAGAGATATTCGACTGAAGGGTTTATAAATAGCAGCTGAAAGAGATCAAAAAGATGAATAATGACCAGTTTTCCAGAACCAGATTATTATTCGGCGAGGAAGCTCTGCTCAGATTTCAGCGAGCCCGTGTGGCGGTGCTGGGATTGGGCGGAGTCGGTTCCTATGCTGTAGAAGCCTTAGCCCGTAGCGGGATCGGGTTTCTGAGGCTGGTCGATTTTGACCGGGTGAATATCTCCAATCTGAACCGCCAGCTACCGGCTTTACACAGTACACTGGGCAGATTAAAAACAGAAGTAATGCAGGAACGCATCAGGGATATTAATCCCGAATGTGTTGTAGAGATATATTCCGGTTTCTTTTCTCAGGAAGTGCAGGATGAGCTTCTGGAAGGGGTCGATTTTGTTCTGGATGCCATCGACAGCCTGGGCCCGAAAGCTGGTTTACTGGAACAGGTTTTCAGAAGAAAAATCCCGGTGATAGCCTGCCTGGGAGCTGCCAGCCGCTTTGACCCTTCCCGGATCGAACTGGCAGACATAGCTCAGACCCACACCTGCCCCCTGGCCAGAAAATTGAGGAAATACCTGCACCGGCGCGGCATTGAATCGGGAATACCTGTCATCTATTCCACCGAGCCACCGATCTCTCAGTTCCCCCCCGCAGCCGGTACAGAAGAGGAATGGGGTGAATCACGGGGCAGGATCAGAGGAACTCTGGGCTCTTCATCCTACCTGCCGGCCATTGTTGGGCTCTGGGCTGCCAGCTATATTCTCCGTCAATTAGCCTCATCAGAAAGAATCAATCCTGATAAAAAGTGAAGAAGCGGAGAAGCGATAATGCGCGAAGACGGTGATATAGAATAATTCTCTCTCCTGACTTCAATATCCTGTGTCCCTTGTCCCTTGACACTTGCCTATAGTTTAATAACAATTATACCAATTAATACAGAAAGCATTTTACAAACATAATTGTCTCACTGAGTACCATCCTTTGGCAGTAATAATGCCAGAGCATGGTTCATCGAAGTGTAAGAAACTAACATTTACAGGCAGGCTTGAAAACCAGAAATCTGAAAATCTCTACATGGCAAAAAATAAGTTAAAACATCATAATTTCTTAGAATTCTGTATATCCTTCATCAGGAAGAAGTTCATAATCGTTCTCAGGGCAATGATGGCGGCAAGTTGTCCGATGTCGTTCCAGGTAGGTGCGATGGTGGTTCTGATGATACTGCTACCAATCAGGAAGCCCAAACCCAGGGAAAAGGAATGCCCCAGTTCCAGCCTGCTCTCGCTGATAGCTTTGATGGCATCTTCCCCCATAAAAGCATCCTTGATGAATGTCCAGAAAGCTTTTACAATACCAGTTACCAGAACAACAATAGCAATTAAGTTAACGGCAAATGTAAGATAATGCACAGCATTGTAAATTACACCGTCCATTAATTCTCCTTAGATTCTTCTTCAATCATGGCAGGTTCATTCTGAAAATTATCAGGGATATTCTTGCTGGCTTTGGCTCCCAGCTGCCGGAGATTCTCCACCCGGGAAACCAGATTACCCCTGCCTGTAGATATTCTCTTGACCGCCTCCTGATAAACTTGATCGGCTTTGGATATACTGTTGCCGATCTTTTCCAGATCTTCCAGCAGACGGACAAAGGCATCATAAAGATTACCGCTCTGCCGGGCGATCTCCATGGCATTCCTGGTCTGATTCTCCTGCCGCCAGATAAAGGCAATAGTACGCAGGGTAACCAGAAGTGTGCTGGGGCTGACAATGACGATATGCTTTTCCAGGGCATACTGATACAAACCCTGATCGTTCTGCACAACCACGCTGAAACAGCCTTCGATCGGCATAAACAGCAGGACGAAATCGGGTGTATTGATCTCTTTGAGATCATGATAATGCTTGCGGTACAGACCTTCGATATGTGTGCGCACGGAACTCAGCAGTTTCCGCAGGTGCTGCTGCTGTTCCGCTTCCTCCTCAGCAGCCACCAGCCGTTCATAATCGAGAAGAGAAAGTTTGGAATCAATGATCAGATATTTTTCCTCGGGAAGTTTGATCAGAACATCAAGCTGCTTACGGCTGCCGTCTTCTTCGGTGAAGCTGGCCTGGGTCTCGTATTCCCTGCCCTTCTGTAATCCCGATTCTTCCAGTATCCTTTCCAGGATCACTTCTCCCCAGTTACCTCTCACTTTTACATCACCTTTCAGGGCTTTGGTCAGGTTTTCTGCATCTTCGCTGATCTGGCGGTTCAGTTTTTCCAGATTATGGATCTGTTCGATCAGCGAGACATTCCTGGCCAGATGTTCTTTATTGGTAGAATCCACTTTCTGCTCGAATTCCCTGATCCTTTCCCGCAGAGGATCCAGAATTTCATCCAGCCGCGAACGGTTCTCCTGAGTGAATTTCTGGCTTTTCTCCTCGAATATCCGGTTGGCCAGGTTCTCAAAAGCAGCAGTGAATTTA
>JAFGEH010000185.1 GCA_016931665.1 Candidatus Cloacimonadota bacterium
CGGAAAACGAAATCCTTTAAAGACTTTTTATTAGGCGGTGGTAAGATCGGGGCCTGGATGACGGCCTTCTCCTACGGAACAGCTTACTTTTCTGCCGTCCTCTTCATCGGTTTTGCCGGTAAAATCGGGTGGGGATTTGGTCTTTCCGCCCTCTGGATTGCGCTGGGTAACTGCCTGCTGGGTACACTGGCTGTGTGGTTATTGCTCGGTAACAGGATCAAACAGGCAGCGAGCAGGTATATGGTCCACACTATGCCTGAATTCCTGGCAGCCAGATATTCTTCTCCCTTCCTTCAGTTGTTTACTTCAGTGGTTTTCTTTATTTTGCTTATCCCCTATACTTCGGCGGTATTTATGGGTTTAAGCTACCTCTTCGAAGTTAATTTCCAGCTACCATATCATTTTGTTCTGCTTTTCATGGGGTGTCTGACAGCCATTTATCTGGTGCTGGGTGGCTATAAATCCATGGCTCTGGTTGATATCTTCTTTGGAGTAATAATGACCTTCGGTGTAATCATCCTGCTGCTGAGTACAGTGCACAAGGCAGGAGGAATCAATCAAATTATGGTTACCCTGCATTCAATTAATCCCAAACTTATTGCCCCGGTTGGCCCCCCCGGTTTCTGGCCCCTTATCTCCCTGGTTACCCTGACCAGCGTTGCTCCCTTTGCCATGCCTCAACTGGTCCATAAATTCTATTCGATCAAAGATGCCAAAGCTGTCCGTCTGGGCACTATTGCTTCCACGATATTTGCTTTGCTGGTGGCAGGGGTAGCCTACTTTACCGGCGCCCTGACCCGAGTTTTTCTTTCTCCTGCCACACATCCGCAGCTGTTCCCGGGTGGGAGTCCCAATTTCGATGCCCTCATGCCGGAAATGCTGACCTCTGTGATACCCGGTGCCCTGGCTCTGGTATTATTGCTTCTGATACTGGCTGCTTCCAAATCCACCCTGGCAGCCCTGGTGCTGATTTCCAGTGCTACTATTACCGAAGACCTTTACAAAGGCTTTCTGAATCCTTCTGCCTCCGACCGCCTTCTAACCAGGCTGATGCGGTTTTTCAGTGCCTTTTTTATTCTTTTATCCATGTTTCTTGCTTTCCTTAAGCCAGCAGTGATAGTTACTATACTGGCGATTTCCTGGGGAGCTATCGCTTCGGTAGCACTTGGCCCTTTTATCTGGGGACTTTTTAATTCGCGGATTAATAAAACCGGTGGCCTGACAGGTGCTATCGGCGGTCTGGGTATCTGTCTGTTTCTCTTTTTCTATTGGGGTCCCCCGATGGTTCCGCAGTCTGCTTCCATCGGAATGCTGGCTTCCGTAATCCTCGTTCCCATCGGCAGCCTGTTCGGTAAAACACGATCTTAGAAAAACCTTATTCCCTGCTGACTCTCTATCCGTTTATTTCTAATGGAAAATAGATCAATCACTTTAAAGAAGTTCTTCAATATAATTCCCGAATTATAACTATTTATTCAGAAATATTATCTTTTCAAAGACCTATAATCATTCGTTGAGTAATGCCATGAAGGTCAAAATAAGGCCTTCTTCCAATGATCTGAAACAGCAGCCAAGTTCCTTTTCTGCCTTAGCGCTGTTACCCATATAACTCACCCCTGCCGTAATCCGCAGGACTTCTGAACGAAGCAGCAAGGGAATGGGAATAACTTTCTCAATGTATTTCATGATCCCGGCAATATTCAGCATCAATGCAGGAGACAAGCGCCAGCGTGGTGGATCGATCCCGGTAATTTTTTTCCCGTAAGCGAGCACCGTTTCCAGGCTGTGGCAAGGCCCGGCAATTATATAGCTTTCTCCAGCTCTACCTCTTTCCATTGCCAAGATATGAGCCTCAACAATGTCATCAATATAAGCCCAGCAGACTGCCATCCCCTTGGGAACCATCCGCAGCTTTCCCTGAACGTATTGTTTGAGACAGTTTCCCAGGGCACTGTTATCTCCTGGGCCGTACACAGCGCCCGGTTGAACGATAACCAGAGGTAACCCCTTTTTCATCATGGGCAGTGCAATTTCATAGTGAGACAGCCACTTCGTTCGGTCATAATCACTGAGATGGGGGCCATTGAAAAAGTATTCTTCATTCACCAGCAATCCTCTGGTATCGGAGAAAACAGCAAGTGAACTAGTATATACTCCTTTGGGAATAGATAATTCCTGCATGAGTGAAAGAACGTTGCGGGTCCCCTCCACGTTAGTTCGATAAGCCGGTGTCACATCCCTGGCCCCCAGCCGGTACCAGGCAGCCAGATGAAAAATCCCGTCAACTCCTTCCATTCCATTGCGCATGCTCTCGGGATCTGTGATATCTCCCGGGATCAGTTTTACCCCTCGCTCCTGCAGATTACCAGCCAGTTCAGGTCTTCTGACCAGACCTGAAACTTCATGGCCAAGTTCCAGTAATCTCAGGGCCAGCCTAAACCCGATGAAACCGGTAACTCCTGTCAGGAAATATTTCATTCCTGCTTATTCCGTCTTTGATGAACGCCGCCGGTCCCGGAAGAATTGGACCGGCTCAATTTATATCCCCATCTCAGCAGGATTATGCCGAAAAAGATCAGCAGGAAATCAGTAACTGCCTGCATCAATACATTGAAGCATGTCTGGAAATCATGATAATGGTTCTCCGTAAAAGCTACTTTCAGTTGTGGTCTATCGTTGTTTTTTGTGCTTTTGCTGAATCTACCCAGAATTACCACTCTTCCCTCCGAGGGCAGACAGATATTTCTCAGGCCGGTATTCTCTGCTAAAATGAGTTCAGGATAAACCCCTTCATTGAATGGCATTTCTGAATCCTCTTCCGGTATAATTTGCTCCGGTGAAGAATTCCATTGATCCGGCCTTCGTTCCTTATCAGTGATAACAGGAATAAACAGTAATCTGTCTACAGCTGCCGGTTTGATTTCACCTTCCACTTTTACCCAGCGATTATGGTATTCCTGCTCGTAATCAACCAGTTCCGCTATAGGGATTTCACTGGCCAGAGCGGGGAAGAAAAATAAAATGCCACTATCCAGGTAAAAATACCAGAATGCCAGTAATATCCCTAATACTAGTGATGACCAGCCCACAATTTTACAAATGGAACCAAGACAACCTTTCATTAATTGTCCTCCTGAATATCATTAGGATCATTATTCAGCTAAAATAATATCAGGCAATCTTTTTCTGCTCAGAATTCGTATTCAACTCCGAAGATAGGCAACAGGGTCCATTGATAAATTGTGTCCTGCTTGTTCTCATTTTCATTCCAGAAATAAGATGCAATGTTTTTCCGGTTGTAGGCATTCCAGATACTAAGGTAAATAACAAGGTTGCTGCGTTGGAAATGGAAGCGCCGGTCACAGCGTATATTCAAAGAATGGTAATCAGGATATCTGCATTCATTAAGGAGTTCTTCGTCAAAGATACCCTGGTTCTGTGCAGTTGAAGCCAATACATCGAAAGGTGTATAGGGAGCTCCTCCGGCATATAGCCAACGCAAACTGAATTCCCATTGATAATCCGGCTTATACCCGCCTTCGATTCCTATGGTATATCTGTTATCAAAAGAACGGTTCCGCCACTTTTCACCTTCATTCTGATACTTTGACCTGAACCAGGATGCACTGATCAGGCCATAAAAATCTCTGGCCAGTTTCTTCTGAGCCATCACTTCCACTCCACGGGACAGGGCAATACCGGAATCGTGCAGAGGACCATGACCTGTAAAAAAACCATAATTGTAGAAAATCTCATCAATCAGAAAAAGCCCTGGCTGATCGGGATCGACCGGAAAGTACTTATATTCTTTCTGGTAGATCTCCAGGGTAAGTCTGGTATTTTCTGTCAGCAGGTGACTTATTCCAGCAATATAGTGAATTGCTCTGGGATCAGGCAACTCGAGATTCTGCTTGTGCTGTGATAGAATTATCAATGGAAGATTCTGATAATATATCCCCCATGATATATTGAAGGATGTTTTCCCTGTTAATGCATAATTCAGATTTCCTCTGGGAGATACCTGAAAATTCTCATTATAAGTATAATAATCCATTCTTATCCCGAGATTCAGTTTAAGTTTTGAAGAAAGAGCGATCCTGTTCTGCATGAAAACACCGGATTTCACTGCTGCGATCTTATCTTTCTGCTGTAGTTCGGGTATGGTATCGCCAAAAATATTGTACTGTTCTGTAAATAAATTATCATAAAGGAAATGCTGAAACTTGATTTCAGTCCCGAATTCCAGAGAATACCTTTCATGCAGCCGCAGGACATTAATATTCCTTATTTTATAATCCTGCTCCAGGGAGCGGTTGGTAAAAAGATGTGACATGCTTCCAGTTTTATAGAATTTTTCGCGGAAGCTGGAAAAGGTTGATGAAAAGGAAGTATTGGAATAACCCAGACCCGGCCATAATCTTTGCCAGCTGAGGCCTACTGTATTTTCATACAGGTCCTGATCACCATAGTAAATCATATCATTCTCTAGGCCGGTTTCATTATCGGAATGGGAATGGTCGTCTCCACCCAGGGCGAGCAGGGAAATCCTGTTTTCCTGGTCTATATCCCAGTTTAACTTTGTCTGAAAATCCCCATAGGTTGGAGCTATGGAAGTCCCCAGATCAATAGATTTAATAAGAAGGTCCAGATAGCTTCGGCGGAAAGATAACAGCCAGGATCCCCTGTCTTTTAGTGGTCCCTCAATAATTCCTCCGAATCCGGCAAAATTCAGGTCTAGTTGTCCATCAAATTCCTCTCTGTTCCCGTCACGCAGTTTCAATTCCATAACTGCAGACAGTCTATCACCATAACTCACAGGAAATCCGCCAGAATAGAAATTTACATCCCGAATCAGATCGACATTGAGCAGTCCGATCGGGCCTCC
>JAFGEH010000186.1 GCA_016931665.1 Candidatus Cloacimonadota bacterium
GCCGGCGTCGTCGGCGATATTATCGAATAAATCGGAGGACAGAGTGCCTAAAAATAATACCGAGAATAAGATCAGAATCAAATTGAAAGCTTACGATTTCCGGCTTCTGGATAAATCAGTAGCCGAAATTATTAAAAATACCCGCAACACAGGAGCCAAAATACTAGGCCCCATTCCGTTGCCTACTGAGAAATCTGTCTATACCGTTTTAAGGTCTCCTCATGTTGACAAGAAGTCCCGGGACCAGTTTCAGATGCTGGTTCATAAAAGACTGATCGATATAGTGAACCCAACCCCCCAGACAACAAGTGCTCTCAAGAAATTAAGCCTGCCGGCGGGTATTCATGTTGAGATCAAGGCTTAAAGGAGTTTGAGATGATAGGGTTACTTGGGAAAAAAATCGGAATGACTCAGATATTCGATGCCGATGGTCAGTTAATCCCGGTCACGGTGATCAAGGCTGGTCCTTGCCGCGTTGTTAAGAGAAAATTTAAGGATAAGCATGGTTATGACGCGGTTCAAATGGGTTTTGAGGATATTAAAGAAAAGAAAATTACCAAACCCGAAATGGGTCATTTTAAGAAACATAACTCTCCGGCTTTCAGATATCTGCGGGAATTCAGATTAAAGGTATACCGCGATATGGAAGAAGGTGAATTATTGAATGTGGGCATGTTCACAGAAAATGAAATTTTAAAGATAACCGGAACCTCCAAAGGCAAAGGTTTTACGGGGGTCATGAAAAGGCATAATTATTCAGGTTTTAAGGCAACTCATGGCGTCCATGAATCTTTCCGCGGTCCCGGATCTATTGGTCAATGCGCTACTCCTTCCCGGGTATTTAAGGGTAAACGCCTGCCAGGGCAGCAGGGAGCAGCCCAAATTTCTATAACGAATGTTAAAGTAGTCAAAGTTGATATCGAGAAAAACCTGTTGCTGGTCAAAGGCGCTGTTCCTGGGCATCGCAACGGTTTGCTTATGCTCAAGAAAGAACTTTAATCTGGAGTAATAAATGTTAAAGGTAAATAAATACTCGCAACAAGGTGAAGATCTGGGTCAGATTGCTTTGCCTGAATGTCTATTCGAAGTAGATACAAAGAATCCACGGGCTTTACTTTACGAAGTCATAAAAATGTATCTGGCCAATCAGCGTCAGGGAACTTCAGCGGTTCTCACCCGGGCAGAGGTGCAGGGCAGTAGCCGGAAATTATTCCGTCAGAAGGGTACGGGGAATGCCCGTCCCGGGAATCTGAGAACACCTGTCAGAGTTGGTGGAGGCAGAGCTTTCGGACCTCAGCCTAAAGACTGGACCAGAAAAATACCCAAGAAGAAAAAACGGCTTGCTTTAAAGATCGCCCTTAGTGAAAGAGCTAGAGCTAATCAAATTGCTGTGGTTGATTCCCTGAAATTCGATAAACCTAACACCAAAGCAGCCGTTGATTTATTGAATAAAATTGTACCAGCCAGAAGCAAAACTCTTCTCCTGATTGACGGCAATGATCTGTCGGTTATCAAATCCTTCAGTAATATTCCTTATGTGACCATGGACAAAGCAGATTGTATTTTTGCTTATGAAGTTCTCAACAGCAATTTTCTGGTTATCACCGAGGATGCCCTGAACAAGATGAAGGAGGTATTTGAGAGATGAAACATCCCAGAGAAATCCTGATTGCACCTCTGATTTCGGAGAAATCTACAGCTTTACAGCATTCTCACAACTGCTATACTTTTAAGGTCAGTCTCAATGCCAATAAAATTGAGATTCAACATGCAATAGAAAAAATATTCAACGTCCATGTTATTAACGTAAATACTTTCAGACAGCGTGGTAAGGTAAAGCGCATGGGTAGATATTCAGGCAAAAGAACCGACTGGAAAAAGGCAATTGTCAGATTGAAACCAGGTGATTCCATTGCCGATTTTGAATCATAGAAAAGGATAAGGAAATGGCTATCAAGAAATATAAACCAATAACCCCAACCATGAGGTTCAAAACCGGTTTCACTTTTGAAGAGATCACTAGAAAAGAACCGGAAGAAAGTCTCATCAAGCCTCTGCCTCAAAAAGCAGGACGCAACAATCAGGGCCGGATTACCTGTCGTCATCGGGGAGGCGGTCATAAGCGTCAATATCGGATCATAGATTTCAAGAGAGATAAGAGAGATATACCGGCCAAAGTGGCAACCATTGAATATGATCCCAATCGCAGCGCCAGAATTGCTCTGCTGCATTATGCGGATGGTGAGAAACGTTATATACTGGCACCGATGGGCATCAAAGTAGGCGATCAGGTGAAAGCCGGAGCCAAGGCCGAGATCAGGGTCGGGAATGCCATGCCGTTGGACCGTATTCCTCTGGGCTCCATCATTCATAATATTGAATTCAAGCCCGGCAGGGGTGGGCAGCTGGCCCGTAGTGCCGGCTCCTATGGTCAGGTCATTGCCCGGGAAGATAATTATGTCCATATCCGGATGCCTTCTAATGATGTTCATCTTCTTCGCAAAGAATGCTATGCTACAATTGGCCAGGTCGGAAATGCGGAACATAATTCCATCGTTCTCGGTAAAGCGGGTCGTAAGCGCTGGCTCGGTATCCGTCCGTCCGTTCGCGGCGTAGCCATGAATCCACACGACCATCCTATGGGTGGCGGGGAAGCAAAAACTTCCGGTGGTGGTCACCCGGTTTCTCCCTGGGGTGTACTGGCTAAAGGCGGAAAAACTAGAAAGACACATAAATACTCAGAGAAATATATAATTAAATCCAAGAAAAAATAAAGGGATAGGAAGGTTATGGCACGTTCAATCAAAAAAGGACCTTTTGTCGACTCGCATCTGGAGAAGAAGGTTGATGTCCTGAATGCTGAGAGCAAAAAACAGGTTATCAAAACCTGGTCCAGACGTTCAACTATTCTGCCAAAATTCGTGGAACATACTTTTGCAGTTTACAATGGCAAGAAATTTGTGCCTGTTTATGTAAACGAAAATATGGTAGGGCATAAATTAGGAGAATTTTCTCCCACAAGAACATTCCGTGGTCACAAGGATAAGACCAAGAAAAAATAGCTAAATTGAAAAGGGAGCCAAGATAATGGGAGCAATAGCTAGAGTTCGGAACTTAAGGGGCTCTGCACGGAAGGCCAGATTGGTATTAGATTTAATCCGCGGCAAATCTGTGCCGGAAGCTCAAAAGATATTGAGTTTTTCCAAGAAAAGGGTTGCTGATGATGTTGCGAAACTACTGAAGTCAGCAGTGGCCAATGCCAGCCAGAAAGAAAGCAAGACCGAAATCGACGATATGTTCGTAAGCAAAGTCTTCGCGGATGATGGTCCGATCATGAAACGTTACCGTCCTCGCGCCCATGGCCGGGCAAATGTTATAAGACGCAGAACTTGTCATATCACCTTAGAGATCATGGGCAAAGAGTAGGAGGAAAATTTGGGACAGAAAGTAAATCCGATCGGATACAGATTAGGTATAAATAAAGATAGTTCGTCTCTCTGGTTCGGTACCAAGGAAGAATTTATCGACAGCTTCCATGAAGACCTGAAGATCAGAAAATATATCATCAATCGAATGCCCGATGCCATGGTATCAAGGATTGCCATAGAGAGGAAAACGAAATCAGTTACTGTTGACATACATACAGCCAGACCCGGGCAAGTAATAGGAAGAAAGGGTGCCGAGATCGAGAAGTTGAGGAATGAACTTTCTGTTCTAGTTAATAAGGACAGGGATAATTCCATAAGTGTATTCGTTAATGTACAGGAAATCAAGGATCCCTGGATGGATGCTGCCCTGGTAGGTCAGGAAATTGCCAGACAGATCAAACAGCGGGTTTCTTTTCGCCGGGCCATGAAATTTTCCATTCGCAATACCATGCGCAGCGGTGCCCAGGGAATCAAGATCATTTGCTCTGGACGACTGGGGGGTGCCGAGATGGCTCGCACAGAAAGATATCAGGAAGGCCGGACTCCTTTACATACTCTCAGGGCGGATATTGATTACGCTCTCATTGTTGTAACCACTACTTATGGTACGATTGGGATCAAGGTGTGGATTTATAAAGGCGATATTTTACACTAAGGGGAAAGTACAATGTTAGCACCAAAGAAGATTAAATATAGAAAAAGACAGAAAGGCCGCAGAACTGGTCTGGCTTACTCAGGCAGTACTATCAGTTTTGGTGATTTTGCCATCATCTCGCAGGATGCCGGCTGGATCACCAGTCGTCAGATAGAATCTGCACGTGTAGCTATCACCAGAAGAATGCGTCGTGCCGGGAAACTGTGGATTAGGATCTTTCCAGATAAACCCGTAACCAAGAAGCCGGCTGAAACCAGAATGGGTAAAGGAAAAGGCTCTCCCGAATATTGGGTGGCTGTGGTTAAACCCGGCCGTATAATGTTTGAATTTGAAGGTGTCACCATGGATGTTGCCAAAGAAGCGGCTCGGCTTGCCTCTCATAAATTGCCCGTCAAGACTAAAATGATCATAAGAGAGGGAGTAGAATAATGAAAACCTCCGAACTTCGTGAATTGTCTTTGGATGAATTACAACAGAAATTGAATGATTCCCAGCAGGAGATGTTCAACCTGAATTTTCAGAAAGCTTTGAACCGCCTGGAGAATAAAATGCGCCTGAAAGTTGTTAAAAAAGATATCGCCCGGATTCTGACGTTAATAACGGAACGTCAGACGAACGAGATAGAGAAATAAGAGGTGAACATGGCACAGGGAAGAAAGCTGACAAAAAGAGGAGTTGTTACCAGTGACATCATGGATAAAACAATAGTGGTCAAGGTTGAACGCCAGTTCAAACATGCACTCTATAAAAAAATCGTTCGCCGGCATAAGAATTTCAAGGCTCATGATGAAAATAATGAATGCAAAATTGGCGATATCGTGGAAATTCAAGAAAGCAGACCCATCAGCAAAGACAAGAAATGGGTACTCAGCCAAATAATTGAAAGAAGCAAATAAGGAGCCTGAAAATGATCCAAGCTCAAACCATATTGACGGTGGCAGATAATTCCGGAGCTAAAAAGGCTATGTGCATTAAAGTTCCCGGTGGTTCCGGACGCAGATATGCCAGTCTGGGTGATGTGATTGTGATTGCCATAAAATCTGCCGTTCCCAATGGTAAGGTAAAAAAGGGCACAGTAGTCAAGGCAGTTGTGGTTAGAACTCATAAAGAAGTAGGTCGTAAAGACGGCACATATATCCGCTTTGACGATAATGCAGCTGTAATTATTGATGACCGTGGTGAACCGGTTGCAACCCGAATTTTCGGACCCGTAGCCCGGGAGTTGAGGGAACATCACTATATGAAGATAGTATCCCTGGCCCCCGAGGTTCTCTAGGAGAAAATCATGGCACAAGAAAACAAAAATGAAACCAGAAAAAAGATGAGAATAAAAAAAGGCGACACGGTTGTTGTAATCACTGGTAAGTACAAAGGAGTCAAAGGCAAAGTACTCAAAGCTTTTCCTAAAGACAGCACAGTGATCGTAGAAAGAGTGAATTTTATTAAAAGACACACTCGTCCCAACCAGCAGAATCAGCAGGGGGGTATCGTTGAAAAAGAAGCGCCCATCAATGTTTCCAATGTGAAACTTTTCAACGAGAAACTGAATGATGTAACCCGGGCTGTTTATAAGCAGGCTGGAGACAGTAGAATCAGGGTTTGTAAGAAAACCGGTGATGAAATCTAAAGGAGTAACCATGAACCGCTTACGTGAAAAATACATTAATGAAGTCATACCGGCATTGATGAAGCAGTTCGCCTACGATAATGTTAATCAGCTTCCCAAGCTACAGAAGGTTTCCATAAATATGGGAGTCGGTGCAGCTACTCAGAATAAAGCTTTACTCGATAATGCCGTCAAGGATCTGACGATAATTACGGGACGCAAACCGGTTATAACCAAAGCCAAGAAATCCATATCCAATTTCAAATTGAGAAAGGGAATGCCAATTGGCTGTATGGTTACTCTCCGAGGTGAGATCATGTATGAATTTCTGGATCGGCTCATCAGTATCGTAATTCCCAGGGTAAGAGATTTCCGGGGTCTTTCCGCCAAAGCCTTCGATGGTAGAGGAAATTATTCGCTTGGTATCAAGGAACAAACAGTATTTCCAGAAATAGAATATGATAAAATTGATGCGATCAGAGGTATGAATATTTCGATCACTACTTCTGCCAGAAATGATGAAGAAGGAAGGCAACTACTGCTTTCCCTGGGAATGCCATTTAAAAAATAGTAATAAAGGGGATTAATTTGGCTAAAAAATCATTAATTGCAAAACAGAAAAGAACTCCGAAGTTCGCTGTCAGAAAATATAACAGATGCAAAATCTGTGGTCGTCCCAGAGGGTTCATACGCGATTTTGGCATCTGCCGCCTCTGTTTCCGGGACCTTGCCCAGAAAGGGGATATACCCGGTATCAGAAAGGCCAGTTGGTAGAAAGGAGAAATCATGAGTATAACAGATCCAATTGCTGATGCAATAACCAAAATCAGAAATGCCTACCTGGCGAAACATAAAACGGTTACTATCAATCACAGCAAACTGGCGGAAGCCATCGTCAAGATTCTGGCTGATGAAAATTTCATTAACAGCTACGAACTGGTGGAAAGAGAACCGGAAAAGAAAATCTACCGCAAACAGATATTTGTCAATCTGAGATATACCAACAGTGGCAAGCCCGTATTACGCGGTATAGAAAGGATCAGCCGTCCCGGACTGAGAGTTTATGTCAACTCCGGGAAGGTGCCTTCAGTTTATAATAATACAGGTTGTGCCATTTTAACAACTAGCCATGGCGTAATGGTCGACCGCGATGCCCGTAAGCAGAATCTGGGCGGCGAATACGTTTGTAAAGTCTGGTAAGGGAGACACATCATGTCAAGAATTGGTAGAATTCCAATAAAAATACCGGCTGCTGTCAAGGTGGAGATCAACAAGGAATCGGTATCAGTATCTGGTCCAAAAGGTAAGCTGAGTTATAACCTGAAACCAGGAATTATTGTCGAAAATAAGGCCGGAGAGATCCTGGTTAATCGCAGTGAGGATACCAGGGAGTTGAAAGCATTTCACGGCTTAACGAGAGCTCTACTGAATAATATGGTGACTGGTGTAACGGAAGGTTATCTCCGCATCCTTCAGGTCATTGGTACCGGCTATTCAGCCGAAAGAGTAGGACCCTGGTTGAAGCTCACCCTGGGTTATTCTCATGATATTCTAATTGAAATTCCGGAAGGAATTACTGTGGAAGCAGAAGCAGTTCCCAGACGTGATCAGGGCGCTCTGGGAGTGCAGTCACTGATCAGGGTATCAGGAATTAACAAAGAAGATGTCGGCAAATTTGCAGCCGAAATCCGAGCCTGCCGTCCCCCGGCTCCCAATTTCAAAGGTAAAGGCATTCGCTGGCTGGGAGAGCATGTTCGCATAGTATCCAAGGCCGGAACCGCCTAAATATTGAGGAAATAATGAGAAAGAATGAATCTATTACTTATCAGAAAACTATGGCCAGAAACAGAAGGAAGAAGGCTATCAGGAAGGATGTTTTTGGCAATGCGGAAAGACCACGTTTGGTTGTGTTCCGCAGCCTGAAGAATATTACCGGCCAGATTATCAATGATCAGAATGGTACTACGCTGGTCTATCTTTCCACTTTATCCAAAGAGGTTAAGATTGATACCAGCAAGAAGCGTACGGAACAAAGCTTTGAGATCGGCCAGAAATTGGGTGAAATGGCACTAACTAAGGGTATCACTCAAGTTTGTTTCGACCGCGGCGGTTATCTGTTTCACGGCAGAGTGAAAGCTTTTGCTGAAGGTGCCCGCAAAGCCGGCTTAAAATTTTAAGGGAGGCATCAGTTGAGAGACAATACTAGTGAAAGTCCTCGTAATAATGAAGCTCAGTTTGCTGTTGAAAAGATAGTAGATACAAACCGGGTGGCCAAAGTGGTCAAGGGTGGAAGAAACTTCAGTTTCAATGCAACAGTTGTGGTTGGCGATAAAGAAGGTAAGGTAGGAGTTGGAACCGGTAAGGCCAATGAAATTGTCGATGCTATACGGAAAGCTAAAGAAAAAGCTGCTAAAAGCATGTTTACCGTAAACATCGTCAACGGAACTATACCTCATGAAATCATGGGAAGATTTGGTGCCAGCCTCATCATGCTGCGTCCGGCTTCTCCCGGTACCGGTATTATCGCAGGTGGACCCGCCAGAGCAATTCTGGAAGCAGTGGGAGTTGAGAATATTCTTACAAAATCTCTCGGATCAAATACTTCTGCCAATGTTGTAAAAGCAACAGTAAATGGGCTGAAAGAATTGAGAACTATAGGCGAAGTTGCCAGACTCCGTAATAAAACCATTGCCGAACTTACAGGGCGGGAGGAAGTCAATGAAGCTTAAAATAACCCAGGTCCGCAGTTCGATCGGCAGAAAGGAAGATCAGAAAAGAACAGCCATAGCTCTGGGGCTGGGTCGGATAGGAAAATCACGCCTGCATGACGATAATCCGGTGATCAGAGGAATGATCAATAAGATTATTCATATGATAAAGGTGGAAGAAATTGCCGAGGCTCCCGGCAAGAAAGTCGCTAAAAAAGTAGATAATATTCAGCCGAAGGTTGTTCCTGTTGAAATTATTGATACCGTCGAAGAAAAGACGGTAAAAGCCAGTGAATCTGCGCCGAAAAAATCGGTTGCCCGGAAAACTTCCAGCAGTACAGGCACTCCCCGAAAAAAGGCAGATAAACCAGAAACTAAAACCACCGGGAAAAAAAGTGAGAAAACTTCTGCCGCTAAAACTGTCGTCAGAAAAAAAACAGTTAGCAAAACAGAGGCTACAGTCTCTGCAAAAACTGGCCGGAAAACAGCATCAACCCGCCAGAAAAAGACTGAAAACCCAGAGTAATCTGTAAGGAGATATTGATGAATTTGCACAGTATGGAAAGACCTCAGATTAAGAAACATAAAAAAAGATTGGGAAAAGGCCAGGGATCCGGTCACGGCGGAACAGCCGGCAGAGGTCATAAAGGCCAGAAATCACGGGCTGGAGGCAATATCCCGGCCTGGTTCGAAGGCGGGCAGATGCCGCTGCAGAGAAGAATTCCCAAAAGGGGATTTACGAATATCTTCAAGGAACATTATAGGGTGGTGAATCTGGGCAGATTGCAGGAGCTGGAGGAAACCGAATTTGATATAGCTAAACTGGAAGAATTGAATCTGGTAAGAAAAACACGTGCCAGAGAGAAAGCACCCATAAAAATCCTGGCTAAAGATGCTGAAAAATTCAATAAGAAAATCTATATCAAAGCCAATGCCTTTTCAAAGACTGCCCGTGAACTTATCGAGAAACATGGTGGCAGTGCGGAGGTAGTGTAAGGTGTTACAAAGTATAGCCAACGTTTTTAAGATTCCAGACCTTAAGAAAAAGATAATATTTACTGCACTTGCCCTGATTGTTTACAGACTGGGGAGTTTTATTCCTGTACCTGGTATCAATGCTCAGGCTATCAAGGAGTTTATGGGTGGTGTTAGCGGATCGGGCGGAAACCTGTTCGGTATGTTCGACCTGTTCGTTGGCGGGAACCTGGGAAGAGCCTCTGTCTTTGCTTTAGGTATAATGCCTTATATTACAACATCCATTGTTATTCAGTTACTGGGTGGTGTGTTACCGTTCTTTGAAAAACTCAGGAAAGAAGGTGCCGAAGGGCAGAAGAAAATTAATCAATATACCAGGTATGGGACTGTTTTAATTGCTGCCTTCAACGCTGTAACCATCAGCCTTTTTCTGGAACGAGGTATTGAAGGGGCAGTTCCTAATCCGGGTTTTATTTTCATGTTCACCAGTGTTCTGACTTTAGTTACGGGAGTCATGTTCATAATGTGGCTCGGAGAACAGATTACAGAACATGGGATCGGTAACGGTATATCACTGATCATTTTTGCTGGTATCATAGCCCGTTACCCCGAAGGGTTTATCAATATGTTCAAAATGGTCCAGGTGGGAGCCATGCAGCCCTTTATCGCGGTTATGGTTATCCTGGTCATGGTTGCCGTAACAGCAGCGGTTGTTCTGGTTACCGAGGCTACCCGCAAGATTCCCGTTCAATATGCCAAACGCGTGATCGGCAGAAAGGTCTATGGCGGACAAAGCACCCATATCCCGCTGAAAGTCAATACAGCTGGTGTGATCCCGATCATTTTTGCCCAGGCCATCCTGATGTTTCCCAGCACTATTGCCACCTTCTTTCAAGATAGTGATTTTGTGAATTCTGTGATGCAGGTTCTTTCTCCGGGGGCTTTTCTTTATACAGTCCTATATGTGGGTCTGATTGTCTTTTTCGCTTATTTCTATACGGCTATGGTACTAAATCCAGTAGAAATGGCCGAGAATATGAAAAAGTACGGCGGTTTCATTCCCGGACGCAAACCCGGCAAGAAAACTTCCGATTATATTAACAATGTTCTTATTCGGATCACTTTGCCCGGAGCAATATTCTTTGCCTTTGTGGCTGTGATGCCCGAATTTATGTCCAAATGGGCAAACTTACCCTTCTATTTTGGCGGTACTGGCCTGATCATCGTGGTGGGGGTTGCTCTGGACACATTACAGCAAATCGAATCTCATCTGGTTATGCGGCATTATGAAGGTTTTATGAAGAAAGGCAAACTCCGTGGAAGACGGGGTTAGATTTCTTTAAAAATATTATAGAGTGTTGGCCTAATAGCATGATATCAGTTAAAAGCGAAAAAGAAATGACGGCAATGCGAATCAGCAACCGGATCGTAGCTGAACTTCTGCAGGCTCTGGAAGGCATGGTGACTCCCGGGATTAATACACTGGAGCTGGATAGATTTGCCGACGATTTTATTCGCACGCAAGGTGCTGTACCAGCCTTCAAGGGTTATACAGTTCCCGGACTGCCTCCTTATCCGGCGGCCATTTGCGCCTCTGTGAACTCCTGCATCGTGCATGGTATACCTTCCGATCATATCATTCTCAGGGAAGGAGATATTATCGGTATTGATGTGGGTGTTTACAAGGATGGGTTCTATGGTGATTCAGCCAGAACCTACCGGGTTGGCAAAGTATCAGCAGCTGCTGAGAAACTATTACAGACCACCCGGCAAGCCTTGGAAAAAGGGATTAAGGCAGCCCGTGAAGATGCCCGGGTAGGAGATATTTCCCACGCTATTGGTTCCTTTATTACGAGTAAGGGTTATTACGTGGCTGATAACCTTACTGGTCATGGGATTGGACGCCAGCTTCATGAAGAGCCCATGATCCCCAATATAGGATTTTCCGGCAAGGGACCGCGGTTAAAAAGGGGCATGACCATTGCCATAGAACCAATGGTCAACATTGGAACAAACCGTGTTGTAGAACGCGGATGGGAATTCTTTGTGGCGGATGACTCTCTGTCGGCTCATTTTGAACATACAGTTCTGATTACAGGGGATAAGGCAGAGATACTTAGCAGCTGTTAAGAGAAAGGAAGGTTGGAATGTCTAAGGAAGGCGTAATCGAAGTGGAAGGTGTTGTCAAAGAGGCATTGCCTAACACTTCATTCCGCGTGGAACTGGAAAACGGGCACGAAATACTGGCTCACAGTTCTGGTAAAATGCGTATGCATTATATCAGAATTCTGCCCGGGGACAAAGTTAAAGTGGAATTATCACCTTACGATCTCAACCGTGGCAGAATTATATACAGGTATAAATAGGAGTATTAGATGAAAGTGAGAGCTTCTGTGAAAAGAATTTGCAAGGATTGCAAAATAATTAAAAGAAATGGTGTGATCAGAATTATCTGCTCCTCCAATCCCAAACATAAACAAAAACAAGGATAATATAGTATAAATAGGAGGTTTTAACTTGGCCCATATTGCAGGTGTTGAATTACCAAGAGATAAACGAATAATCGTTGGACTCACCTATATTCATGGTATTGGACCGTCTTCTTCTGCCAGGATTCTGTCGAAAGCTGGAATCGATGAGGATAAGAGGGTTAAAGACCTTACCGTGGATGAAGAAAAGAAGATCAGAGAGATTATTCAGACTGAATTTGTGGTAGAGGGTGAACTAAGAACCCAGGTTGCAATGGATATCAAGCGTCTGATGGAAATCGGTTGCTACCGGGGGCAGAGACATAAGAAAGGCATGCCTGTTCGGGGACAGAGAACTCATACCAATGCCCGAACCCGCCGTGGACGCCGTAAAGGTTCCATGCTCGCCAAAAAGAAATAGGGGGTGAAAAGTGGCTCGTAAAACAACCAGAAAAACCAAGAAAAAAAGAGTACGTCTCACTTTTGATGAAGGGATAGCTGCTATTCATTCCAGTTTTAATAATACAATCGTTTCACTTTCAGACAAAGCGGGTAACGTCCTGGCTTGGTCAAGTGGCGGCAAAATCGGTTATAAGGGTTCGAAAAAGAGTACACCCTTTGCCGCACAGCTGGCAGCGGAGGAAGTTGCCAAGACCGCTCTGGAAATGGGAATCAGCAAAGTTAAAGTTATTGTCAAGGGACCAGGCGGTGGTCGAGAAGCAGCCATTCGGGCCCTGGATGCCAATGGCTTGAATGTTACTATGATCAAGGACGAAACTTCCATACCTCATAACGGTTGCCGTCCCAGAAAAACCAGAAGAATTTAAGGAAAGAAATTATGGCAAAATATACAGGACCAAAATGCAAATTGTGCCGCCGGGAAGGAACAAAGCTGTTCCTAAAAGGAGCACGCTGCAATTCCGAAAAATGTGCCTTTGACCGGCGATCCTACATCCCCGGAGACAGGGGGAGCGCTAAAGGATTTCGGAAAAGATTGAGTGATTATGGCATTCATCTGCGCGAGAAACAGAAAGTTAGAAGAATATACGGAGTACTGGAAAGTCAGTTCAGAAGATATTTCAAGATTGCAGCCAGCCGATCCGGGATCACTGGTGAAAACCTTTTGCAGTTACTTGAATGCAGGCTGGATAATATCATTTATCGTATGGGTTTTGCCCCATCCCGCAATGCTGCCCGCCAGATAATAAGACATGGCCATGTCATGGTAAATGAACGTAAAGTCAATATCCCATCCTTCCTGGTTAAACCGGAGGATATTGTCTTGATAAGGGATTCGAGCCGGCAGATGCAGCTTATTCAGGAAGCAATGGAAGCCGCTACAGAGGTGGCAAGCTACGAATGGTTTGAAGTTGAAAAAGATCAATTCCAAGGCAAAATCAAGAGTCTGCCCACCCGTGAACAGATTCCGCTGGATGTTGACGAACGTCTGATCGTCGAATACTATTCCAAATAGTTGAGAGGAGTTATTATGAAATTCCTTGAGCCGTTACAATTACCCGAAAAGGTAACTATTGATGAAGAATCCTACACTCCCACTTTTGGCAGGTTCGAGATAGGTCCGCTGGAACCTGGATTTGCCACTACAGTGGGTAATACTCTTCGCCGGGTATTACTTTCCTCTATCCAGGGTGCAGCTGTCGAATATGTGAAGATAGAAGGCCTGCATCATGAATTTGCACCCATCCCGGGTTCCACCTCAGATTTCATTGATCTTATCCTGCGCATCAAACAGCTGGTAATTAAATCAGATTCAATCAATGAAGAGAAACTGGTGTTGGAGAAAAAGGGACCCGGTCTGGTAACTGCCAGTGATATTAAAGAGACCAGTGATGTTAAGATAATCAACAAAGACTTGCAGTTACTCGAACTTACCGAAAAAATTGATTTCAGAATGGAACTCTGGGTCGGTATCGGCCGTGGATATGTTCCAGCCGATAATCATGATATGGAAGAAAAACCTGTGGGTGTTATCCCTATCGATTCCATATACTCTCCCATAACTCATGTTAATTTCACAGCTGCCAGCCAGAGAGTTGGAGAAAGAATCGATTATGATAAACTGATTATTGAAATTACTTCCAACGGGAGTATTGAACCCAAGGAGTCTCTCTATCTCAGTGCCAAGATTCTGCGGGATCTTTACGACACGATAGTTCTCTTTGAAAAGGAACCCGAATATATCGAAGAAGTGGAAATGGATCCTGAACTGGAAAGACTAGAGAAGATACTTAACACCAATGTTAATGAACTCGAGCTTTCAGTTCGCTGCAGTAATTGCCTTTCTGCCGCCAAGATAGAAACCATCGGTGAACTCGTAGAAAAAACGGAAAATGAGATGCTCAAATACCGCAACTTCGGTAAGAAATCTCTTGAAGAGATCGACGCCTTACTGGAGAAATACGACCTTTCCCTGGGAATGAATATTCAAACAGTATACAAACAGATTAGCGATGCTAAAAATAAAGTAACTATCAAGAAGAAGGATTAAGCTATGCGACACAGAGTGACAGGAAGAAAATTCGGTAGACCCAGAGACCAGCGCCGCCTGTTGTTGAGGAATCTGGTTAAAGCATTAATAGAACACGGAAGACTGAATACCACCCTGGCTAAGGCTAAAGAAATCCAGTCTCTGGCTGAGAGGCTGATCACTTATGGGAAGAAAGGAACAGTACATCACCGCCGTTTGGCCTATAAAGTTCTGAATAATCGTGATCTTGTTAAAAAACTGTTCGAAGAAATGGCGCCTGAATATGCGGAACGTAATGGGGGTTATACCAGAGTGCTGAAAAACGGATTTCGCCAGGGAGATTGTGCTCCGATGGCTATTATTGAATTCATCCGGGAAGAAACAGCTGAAAAGAAAAAAGAATCAGCCAAGAAATCTTCCGGGAAAAAATAACTCACTCATTTCCCATGAATAGACTGCCTGAAAGGGCAGTCTATTTTTTTCTGTTTAATACTTATTATTCGTCTGTTGACAAATAACCGCCTGATAATTATCTCAAGCCAATCTTTATGATAGGAGTCCGCTATGGCAGAACTCGGATATGAACAGCTCAGAATTTATCTCGATAATCAGCAGTACCAGGAATTGCAGACTGTATTAAACCAACTTCATCCTGTTGATATTGTTCAGTTGTTAAACGATCTGTCTGCCGATGATCAAAAGCTGGTATTTGAATTATTGGACATAGAAGTGGCATCTGATGTGCTGCCCCATCTGCCTGATCAGATTCTGGAATATATTCTGGCTGATATTCATACCAATAAGCTGGTTAAGATCATTGATGAGATGGAAACCGATGAGGCAGCAGACATCATTAGCGAGATGAAGGAAGAGGATTCCGAAGAGCTGCTTGCCAAGATTGATCAGCAGGATTCTCAGAACATCAAGCAGTTGCTCAATTACGATGAGGATTCTGCCGGTGGTTTGATGCAGACGGAAATCATTGCCGTGCAGAAATCAGCCAAGCGCGACCAGTTGATTGAAGATATCCGGAAAAATTATGATGAAGTGGAAAAACTGAATTATGTTTACGTGGTTGATGATGAAAACAGATTGATCGGTAATCTGGATATAGCAAAACTGCTGCTGGCCAAACCGGAAAGAAAAGCTGAGGACATCATGGAACCCGTTGTTATATCAGCCCCTGTAGATATGGATCAGGAGCATGTAGCTAATCTTTTCAGAAAGTACGATATCTATACCCTGCCCGTAGTCGATTCTGAAAACCATCTACTGGGCCGTATCACAGTAGATGATATCATTGATGTTATTGATGAAGAAGCTTCCGAAGATGCCTATAAAATGGTGGGGCTGGAAAGCGAGGACAGGGTCTTTACCAGTCCTTTAAGCTCTGTTAAAAAAAGGCTTCCCTGGTTAACTTTAAATCTGTTTACCGCTTTACTCGTTTCCAGTGTGGTGGGTATTTTTGAACAGACCATTGCCCGGCTCTCATTTTTAGCTGTATTGATGCCGATTGTGGCAGGACTGGGCGGTAATTCTGGTACTCAGACACTTACTGTTATTACCAGAGGGATAGCCTTAGGGGAGTTAACAATCAGAAATACTTACCGGGCAATTTTCAAAGAAATAACAGTTGGTTTGATCAATGGAATAATTGTCGGAAGTTTCGCTATGCTTATAGCTTACCTTCTAAGGGGTGATATTATTCTGGGTATTGTATTGGGATCGGCCATGGTCTGCAATATGTTTATTGCTGGTCTGGTAGGATCCTTAATTCCGGTGATTATGAAAATGCTTAAGATTGATCCAGCACTGGCTTCCAGCGTTATTATCACCATGCTGACCGATATCGGTGGCTTTGCCTCTTTCCTGGGATTGGCAACTCTCTTTGTAAAATAGAATGCGGATATTATTTAACCAGGTTCAGTAATTCTGTATATGTTTCCTTGTTCAGGCGTGCCGGTTTCCCGTTCCTGACGAATACCCCCCTGGTTAGAGCAGTGTTACAAAGGTTCTCCCTGCTGTCAAAAATCTCCTGACGCCAGAGGCCGCTCAGCCGATCCATTTTCTCTATCCGGGAGCGAACGGTAATATCCTCTTCCAGCGGAATACCACGGATGAAATCTATCTCAACCCGAACCAGATAGATATGAATTCCCAGTTCGATCAACCGTTTGACGGGAAATCCGATACTGGTCAGAGCATCAGCCCGGGCTTCTTCATAGATCTGTAAATAATAACTGTTGTTGAGATGACCATAGATATCACACTGAAAGCCATAGATTTTACGTTTATAAATAAGCATCTTATTCTCCAGTTATATTCACCTTATCACTTATTAGTTTCTCGATGAGAGCTTTAATCTGCTTTCGATTAGAACATTCATAAATTTTCACCCTCTTTTTCCATATACAAATAATATTTTCAATAACCGGCTTGATATCGCGGGGGAAATTCCATATCCATCTGCAAAACTCCAGATCAAACTTTTCCGGGCATCCGGGAGCCATATCCGCTCTAGTTCTCCCCCTGTTCTGCCAGAAGCGTAGCAGACAATTCTTCAGGCAGATAAAACGCGGTAACTTCAGATATATTATAGAATCGCAGAAAAGTATTCTCTTCTCCAGAGTATGGCAATAGTTACCGTCTATTATCCATTCATCCCGGCTCAGAAGATTATTCAGGTTTTTTTCCCATTCCTCAGGCTGAGCGGTTTGCCAGCCTGCTTTCCAGTAGAAGGCATCAAGATGATAAACCGGAAGATTTAGTAAATGTCCCAATTTCTTAGCCAGAAGAGTCTTACCACTGCCGCTGGAACCAATGATCAGGATTCTTTTCACTTGAATTGAAAGGAATTTCAGGATTCATATAGTAGATAAGTCTGCCAGGCAATTTCCTGCAGAAAACTCCTTTCATCAGCAGTTATCTGCTCATCATTCACGTAGTTGACCCCCACCGGGGATAAATTCCAGAAATAAGCGTAAAATGTACACACAGCCAGATAGGTTCCGAAAACGCTGGGATGATTGCCGTCAGGATAGTATAAATCAAAGTCAGGTTCCTGTTGCAGAGCTAATTGCCAGGCACGGGCCACCGGAACAACAGGAGTATCCAGAATCTGAGCGATATAATTGAAAGCAGCTGCCTGATCCTCGATCATCTCAGCAAACTGGCTTTGATAAGGCCAGCTGAAGAAAAACACGGTCTGCGCTCCGGCTGCTGTGATGACTGAATCAAAAAGGGCGGCATAATAATAGAAAAGCTCAGGCTCATCAACCGGCCAGGAGGTACGTTCCTGCAGGACAACATAATCCCAGTCACCTGTTGAGATCGTTTCCAGGGTTACCGGATTGTTATAATGCATTTCCAGGCTGTAACCCCCGCCGGTAATGCTGCTGCAATGGATTTCCGACTCCGTATCAGCGGAGAATACAAAATTCTGGAGGTGTTCATCCACCCCGCCATTCCAGTAAGTTATACTGTTACCAATAAAGAGAACCCTTTGGGGAGGGTCCGGGAAAAGATCCCCCCAGATGACAACAATCTCCAGATCACCCAGCAAGCCAGTAAATTCAAGGGTAATGTATACCGTGGTTGTTTGCCCGGCTATAACTTCTCCACTGCCACTTCCGGTAGCGATAAGAGTGTCGCCTTCGTAAACTTCCACCAGTATTTCATATACACCTTCAGCCAGGTCATGGAAGGTTCCGGATGCTGAATGGCCAACTATTGTCAGGTTCAGACTGTCGATGAAATTTCCGCGTGTTATGGTCACTTTTACTCTGGTAACATCAAAACCATGCTGAAAAGCCGGTTCCAGTGAAAGGCTTATAAACATGTCTTCTGTAAACTGAGGACCAGTTGGGTCCTGGACTGAACATCCATTAAACAGGATGAAAGGAAGCAGCGCGAGTAAAATAATCAGGTTCCTGTACAAATTCTCATCCTCCTTATTTGATCAGCAGCATCTTTCTGGATACTGAGGCCCATTTACCCGATTCGATCCGGTAGAAGTAAATACCAGAAGGCACATTGTATCCATTACTATCAGTTCCGTTCCAAAAAATGGATCTCAGGTTTTCCTGTCCCGGCACAATATCTGATGAGGATATCCTGTAAAATCTTATCAGCTGACCTTTCAGATTGTAAATAGACAGCTGCATTTCCTGCTGTTGAGAAACCAGGAATCTGATTTCGGTAAAGGGATTGAACGGATTGGGAAAATTTTGCAAGAGCTTGGCTGACGGAAGCAGAACATCATCATCTGAAACCGGATTCTGGTCAGGATTGAATTCATAAGCGCCCATATCCAGCATTACCCAACCGTCTTCATTACCGTCGAGCCAGCGTGGATTACCAGCCAGATCATTTTCCGGCAGAGGATAGACAACATCAGGCCAGTCTATCGTGTCCAGGCAGGGTGAGTCCTGGTTCAGACTGAAGGGATGGGGTTCAGCCAGATTGAATAAAGGATCTTCCGCCATGTTCCCCGTACCGATGAAACCACCTTCGATATCATTAAAGCTTGTATAGAATCCTTTGCCTTCCCAGATCTGAACCGGCAGAAAATAATTATTGAAATTAGACCAGATGATGTTTCCCCCAATCCAGGGTTTGGATATAAAATTCACTATACTACCATTTTCAATATAGGGGTCTGTATTCAGAACATGATTGTCGGCGATAGTGTTGTTAATAATTTTGGGATAGGAATAGGAGCAGTATAGGGGAGAACCTGAAACGGAAGCATAGTTACCAGTCAGCAGGTTACCCGTGATTACGGGAGATGAATGATATTCACAGCCGATAGCTCCGCCGTAAAGAGCATAATTGGATCTGAGCAGGCAGTTGGTTATTTCCAGTTCTGAGAAATTATAAAGAGATAGAGCCCCGCCTATCTGAAATTCATCCAGTCCTTTACTGTATTCGATAAGGCAATAGGTCAGGCGGGAAGGTATATTGGTTGCCAGGGTATTAATAAAACGAATACCGTTCCAGCAGCCATTTGTTGAATCATCCGGATAAAACATTTCCGGCCAGGCGCTGGTGAAACGGATCATATTATCAGAAGTACCTTCAGCTAAGAGAGTGCCCAGGATCAGCAGGTGGTAAAAATCTGTAAAAACAACCCTTACGCCCGGATCTATTGAGAGAATCACTCCATTGTTGACTGTAATATTTCCCTCGACCAGCACCGTGTCGGCATCCCAGACGGTATCAGTATCTATTTCTCCGCTTACTGTAATCAGATTTCTGCTGTCAGTGGGATACCGTCTGATATAAAAGTCGGCTGGAGCAGGATCTAGCTTTCTTCCTTCCGGGAAAGTCTGACAGCCGTAACCCTGAGCTGGGGAATCAGGAAGAGGCTGGTAATTACCATTATCAGGATCAGTCAGTTGGGGGTCAACACCCCAGAGACTGTTAATAACAGCCCAACTGGCTGCGATGGGTGGAGTTCAGGAAAATTCGCAGTATGCTGCATAATGATTGAGTGAATCGGCATTTATTTCTTGATTGGAATGAAAGGACCAGTTTTCTATAATAACCGGAGTGCCATAGACACCCGGGAAAATACTGATGCCGTAGCTGGCTCCTGTCGGTAGCAGGGGAGCCGATAATCCGGAAGTATATATGAAGTCGAATCCCGTATCAACGGCATCAACTACAATATTCCTTTCCAGATTAATATTCTGGCCGGCACCCTGCAGCCTAATACCAAAATCATGGGGTTTATAGAAAGTTACATATCTAACGGAGCCCTCCGGCTGTACCTGATAAACACTGGAATTGATGCCACGATAACGGATATTGCCGTTTAAAATTATACAGTCTTCAATTACCAGCTGGTTTGAGCAATAGGATATGCATATCTGTTCGCCTTCCAAATCGAGTATGGCACCATTACCGATGATTCTTACATCAATTCCGGGTTCTCCCTCCAGGATATTGCTGATCGGATCCAGAAC
>JAFGEH010000187.1 GCA_016931665.1 Candidatus Cloacimonadota bacterium
AGATTCTGAACATCTTCGCGTTTAAAGTTGGGATAATGCCAGCCGTTGGCATCGCCCCAGCCCCGGTAACTGACAAATCCCACTCCGTTGTTGATGGAATTGATAATCGCCGAAGTACCAGGATAGGTGGGCGGATAAAACACTTCATCCACCTGAGTATATCCGAAATCTGTCATTTTTTCATGCAGCCACTGGCTTACAGCGGTAGGAGTAGTGGGGATGGGAGGTGTGCTGGCATAATTCCCGGCTACCAGTAAAGCGCGGGTCAGCCAGGAAGAATCTTCCAGATAAGGATTTTTTTCATAAAAAAGAATTTTATTGATCACAGTCATCAACTCGAATTGGGTATCAACCGTCAACCTGCCCACGATCATTTCCGGTAGATAGTCATCTCCGGCCAGCATGGTATATGGATGGTCTGAGACATTGTTCTCCACACTGTAATAGAAAGACGGTAGAGCATAGGCGCCATTGACATCCCCGATTAACAGGAGGTAATCCGGAGGAGTAGCGGATTGATCATCGTAGATTGCCTGGATATAATTCTTGATGCTGGTACTGGTATTGCCGGTCTGATCCAGCGTGGCAATGGCCGTGGTGATACCCAGGGCATTTTTCCATTCCACAAAGCTGTCCAGCAGGCTTACGGCAGAGGCCGGAGTGATGATCAACATACTGGGCGGACAAACGGGCAGGTCATACAGGTAGGACTGTGCAAAGTTATCGACCATTGCCTGATACACAGGCCGGAAGACAGAAGATACCGTCTCGATCCCCGCTACTGGCTGTTGATTGATTAATTCAAGCCTGAGATCCTGAAGGACAGCTTTCCCGTCACCCAGATCCTCTTCCAGCTGAATAACTACCTCGTGAGCATACAACTCTCTCATCACAAAGCTGTTTATCACAACCATATCTTCATTTCTGACGTCCCTTTCACCCAGGTATTCCCCGGCAGTGGAATATTCTCTAACCATTCCGGAAATGATCCTGGCTTTCACTTCCAGAGCCGGAATGGCCAGTACCTGTTTTAATACCGTCATCTCTTCCTGATTTTCCGATCGCTGATATTCCAGGATGATCCCGTTGCTGTTATCAAGAATGTTAACAGCGGAAAAAAGCCCGTTGACAATCAATAGGATCAGGGCTGATAATACGCATTTTCTCACAATTCCTCCAGAATTATTTCATTAATATCATTTTTCTGAATTGCCGGAAATCTCTGCTTTCCAGCTGGTAGAAATAGATGCCGCTGCTGCTTGACTTCCCCTGGTCGTCTCTGCCATCCCAGCAGCACTGATGGACACCCGCCGGCAGCTCTCTGCTGAGCAGAGTCCGCACCAGCTGCCCTTTCAGATTATAGATCAGCAGACTGGCCTCGGCAGCTTCCTGCAGCTGGAAAGTAATCCTGGTTTCAGGATTGAAGGGATTGGGGACATTGTTATGCAGCCGGGTGGGCGGCAAAATGATAGATCCGTCTTCGGCTGCGGCTCCGGTGGAAGCTAGAATATCCATTCCGGCGATCTTCCAGCCGGGGTCATTAACCGTGGCATCGGCAGCCAGGGCAAAGCGCAGATAGATATAATTGCCGATATATTCAGACAAAGGCAGGTATTCCTTCTGCCAGCCTTCACCAATCCCGGTGAATCTTGACAGGTCATGCCAGTTGATCCCGTCGGTGGAAATATCGATCTTGCAGAAGTCCCGGTCATGTTCCACGTAGAATTTGTGTTTCAAAACCATTACGACATCATTGCTTACACCATGCAGATTAATGGGGGCTGCCAGGGAAAGGGTATAAGTGTCGCCATCGGTATAAAAAACATCAGGGCTGTCATCGGCATACAATTCCCCGGTCAGGTCGTCAATCAGGATAGCCCAGTCTCCGTAGACATTCCAGGCGGAAAATCCATCCTGCCATTGTTCGCTGAAGATCTCCACCGCCGGCTCCATCTCAATATCCAGATCGTAGTTTCCGCCTTCATACTGAAATTCCAGAAGCCGGGGTACAAATCCTTCTGCATTAACCAGCAATGCAAGATTCCCGGCAAAAGTGGAAAGAGAGAAGCTGCCATCAATAACCTGAATAGTATCATCAGAGGTAAATTCATTAAAGACGATTATCTCTCCGCAAAGAGGTGCGCTGTAGCCGGAGAGGTTTCCCGTGATCTCTACCGAGGCCAGCGGATTGAGCTGAATCCCGTTGAAGGGCGCGTTATCCAGATCGGTCCAGCCGGAGTTATTCACTACCACATTATTGAGAACAAGCTCTTCGTAACCGTGTTTCCGGAAGTGAAGGGTGTAGGTGCCCGGCGAGATCAATCTCCAGAAGCGACCATAGAGGGCTTCGGAGAGTCTGGGCTTGAAATAGGAAGCATATTTCTCCGGAATGAAGAGTTCTGCCACCAGAGGTTCTCCGGTGACAGCATCGGTGATATGGCCTGTAAGTAGTGCTTTATCCGTAGTTTGATACCCTAGAATCCGGCTCAGCATCCAGTAGGCACCCTGGCTGTTCCTTTCACAGGTGTCGATGATGATGGGCTCGGGGGGCTGTAGATTCTGGGTACCACATTCAATGAGCAATTGAACAGTACCATAGACCTGATAGAACCAGTCATGGGTATTACCTTTTCTGCCCCGGGAAGGCGAGGGTTCATAAAAACCTGATTGTGGCGGTTCCAGAGGAATACGGCTGGCCACATTCTCCCCGATCGAACGGTTCATATCAAAATCCGGGCATCTCTTAACCCCATCCCATTCCAAGGAATAAAAAACTTTTTCCGAGAGATTACCGGTCCGCGAAGAATGCCAGCAGACAGATAGAATAAAATGATGTTCCTCCGCCAGATCCCGGATGACTCTGGTTTCGCTTTCGGAGAAAGGTGCCGCACCCCGGTAATAGTCGTATAACTCTTCTCCCTGGGGTGTGTACAGGGTATCGCCGTGTATCCAGTTGAAACTGTAATTCCGGTTTATATCCACACCGTCGATATCACCGCCGGGGACTACCTCAAAGTCGAAGACATTATTGTTATTGTTATCCCGTTTATTTTTCCGGAAGCTAACATCCCAGGCATCCATTACCACCTGCAAACCTTCGGGATTATAGGTCGGAACGAACCAGATCTCCATATTCTCCAGCCAGATGCGCCAGGGTGTCTGGAATCTGTGTTCCAGCAGGTCGTTGATCATGTAGAGAGTAATCTCTATCCCGAGCACTTCCTCGGCATGCACCTGACCTATAAAAAGCACGGCCGGTTCATCTTCATCTTCCGTTACATTATCGGAAAGTTTGGCAGCGTAGATGGGCAACTGTTCCTGATAGGGAGCTCCAGAACTCATCCCGATCTGCTGGACCATGATCCATTCGGGGTAAAGCGTCTGCAGCGAATCAAGTTCAGCCAGGATCTCATCGTAAGTATGGTAATAGGGATCCAATTCCACCTGGGAAAACAGGCTGCCTCCTGCAATAATAATCAGTAAAGTCAGAAAATTCTTCATCATCTGTCCTTTGCTATTTCAGCATGATCATCTTCCTGGCCGGAGATTGATAATATCTGGAAGTAAGCTGGTAGAAATAGATACCGTTTGCTGCCGGAAGGCCATTATGATCACAGCCATTCCAGATGATCGAATAGAGCTGCTGCCCGTTTTCCACTGTCTGGCCAGTCTCATTTCCTACCGGATAGGATCTTATCTTCTGGCCTTTGAGATTAAAAATATCCAGGGTAAGATCTTCCGAAAAACCTGTTGGCAGGTTGAAAGCAATAGTAGTTTCAGGATTAAAGGGATTAGGATAGTTCTGGAAGAGGGTGAAAGGATTTCCCGGAATTACCGGATCATCGGCGGATAACAGGTCCATTCGCAATTTCTGGGCATAGATGTTATAAATATCAGTTTTCCCACTGGAGCGGGTATCCTGCCAGATGACCACAGACATATTATTGGAAACTGGTACAGCCTGCGGTTTATTCTGATTCTTGATGGCGCTGCAGATCAGATAGCCGCTGCCGGCCCAGAGTTTCTCACCCTGTTCATTCAACAATTGCCCGTACAGGTCGGTTCCGGCATCACTCTGGCTTGCCTGCCAGCAGACCAGATAATTCTCGCTGTTTTTAGTCAGGCAGGGAGCCGTCTGGGCACTGTCCGCTACTATAATTTCATTGCCTCCGGCCATCCAGAGTTCATTACCATTGGCATCGAATTTCTGCATATAGATATCTTCGTCGATACCAGATCTGAAATCCTCCCAGACCATGTACAGGTATTCATCATAAAGAAATCTGGCTGCTATCTGGTCGTTAACACCAGCATTCAGGGGAATACCATCCTCTGCCCAGACGATCTGGCCTTCCGGGGTAATGATCTGACCATAGAGGTCGGCTGTGCCGGAACGTTTATCTTCCCAGACTACCAGCAGTCCCTCCGGAACCATCAGACCCCGCGCATTTTCCTGAAACCCGGTGGCGCCGCAGACCAGCAAGCCATCTTCCGGCCAGCCAGCAGCGGTACTGCCATCGGAGTCCACCCGTTTCACGAAAATATCCTGATTAGGCCAGCTACCGCCATGCCAGATGAAATAATCTTCCACCACATCGTTGAGCTGGTCATCACCACTACCATCAGCTATCACCAGGCCGGCAGGCCCCCACTGCAGAGAACCGTCTGCCAGAATCTTCTGGGCATAGATGCCGGAACCGGTCATCCAGTCCCGATTATCTGACCAGCCCACATAATATTCATAACCAGTGTCAGTTA
>JAFGEH010000188.1 GCA_016931665.1 Candidatus Cloacimonadota bacterium
GCAGATTTCAAGTCATCCTACAACCTGATCTGTGATAATGTGTTACTGGGCAGGATAGATTTACAGGTGATGGGAGAGCATAACATTCTCAATTCACTGCTGGCAGTGGCTACAGGCCTGGAATTGAATGTTCCGTTTTCAGATATCCGGAAGGGTCTGGCGGAATTCAATGGCGTCTTCCGCCGTTTTGAATGGAAGGGAGAACGGGACGGTGTTACCATTTTTGATGATTACGCTCATCATCCCACCGAAATCGAGACCACTCTCAGAGGAGTCAGGCAGAATACAGACAGGCGGATAATCGTGGTTTTCCAGCCTCATCTGTATTCCCGCACCAGAGATTTCTACCGGGAATTCGGCAGTTCCTTCCATCAATCCGATATTCTGCTGGTCACCCCGATCTATCCGGCCCGGGAACAGCCATTACCCGGCATTTCCGGCCAGATGATCGCCACTGCCGCCACTCAATCCGGCCATAAACAGGCCAGTTATATTACAGAAAACAAAGACATCATCCCCGTTCTCCGGGACACAGCACGGCCTGGAGATCTTATTATCACGATGGGGGCAGGCAATATCTACCACTTCGGAGAGAAATTCCTGAAGGAAAATCCATGATAATGGAAAAAGAGTTTGACAATAAAGTGTTAACTTCGTTTCTTACAATAAGTTGTCAGAATCTTTACAGGATTTCATCGATGGTCATTACAGTGTTTATTTCTTTATTTTATAATAAGTTATTATCTCGCACCGCGGATACAGCGGTTGGTGCTCTTTAAAAGCAATGAGCAGGAAAAAAAGAGGGTCCAGTCGTTATTTCGTCTTTTTTCTGCTGATCCTGGCCGGACTCTGGGGTGGTTGGAAACTCCTGAGGCAGCTGCTGCAAAGCTGGGATCTGTTCACAATTGAGCGAATAACATTGGAGGGAAATATCAATCTGGATACAGATTTCCTGCTGAATCTATGCAGTGATTTCATCGGAGCGAATCTCTTTAGCGTTAACCGGGACGATATTCGCAAGAAGTTTGAGAATGTGATAAGGATCCGGGATCTCAAGGTGAGGAAGAATATCCCGGGACGCATTCACATCCGGATCAGTGAAAGGCAGGCCATTCTGCTTGTGCGCAGCGCAGAAGGTATTCTGTTCCCGGTTGATGAAGAAGGAGTTGTTCTGGACAATGAAAAGATATCGCTTACCGAAGTTCTGCCTGTGGTTTCATCCAAAATACTGCTGGCGGACCTGGTTCCGGGCAAGACTTTCCAGAACGATTTCTTTGCGGAAGTTATAAAACTCTACCGGGAGATCAAAGAGGTCGATCCGGGTTTTTTTCAAAATATATCGGAGATCTATCGGCGTTCAGATTACATCTACCTGGTAGAAGTTAACAAAGGATACGAAATCCTGTTCGGAGAAGGAGAGATTGCCGAGAAAGTGAAGAGATATAATTTTGTGGAGCAGAACAGAACGTTCGAACGGGGATCGGTGGTCGATCTCAGGTTCAATCAAAAATTGATCGTAAGACCGGAGGATAAATGAAAGCAGGCAGGATCATTACTGCTATTGATATCGGTACCACCAAGATCTGTGTGATCATTGCCGGTATCGGGGAAGACAACAGCCTGGAAGTTAAGGGTATAGCCACCACCCCTTCGCAGGGACTGGTAAATGGTGTGGTTGTGGACATGCTGAAGGCGGCAAAATCAATCAAGGATGCTTTGACTGAAGCGGAAACCATGGCCGGTATCCTGGCCAAGAACCTGTATGTTGGTATCGCCGGGGATCATATCAAGAGCCAGAACACTCTGGGGCGGATATCCCTCTCTGCCGGCAGTGAACCCTGTGAGATCAGCCAGCAGCATGTAATAGATGTCATAACCAATTCCAAGAACAATGTCAAGATCCAGCAGGGAAACGAGCGCCTCGATATCATCCATGCCATTCCGCAGTATTATGAGATAGACGGGCAGGAAGGGATACTCAATCCGGTTAATATGAGCGGATTCAATCTCACTGCCTATGTGCATATTGTGATGGCCGACATCAATACTCTCAGAAATATTTCCCGCTGCGTGGAAATCGCCGGATATAAAGTCAATGAGATCTTCCTGGAGCCCCTGGCTTCTTCCCATGCCGTGCTGAATGAAGTGGAAAAAAACCTGGGCTGCATCCTGATCGACATCGGGGGCGGTACCACGGACATTGCGGTTTTCTATAAAGGCAGCATCCGTTTTAGCGCTGTTATCCCCCTGGGAGGTACCAATATCACCCATGACCTTTCCATCGGATTACATACATCTCCCCAGAATGCCGAGGATATCAAGGTGAATTTAGGCAACTCGCTGGCTAACGAAATTGAAACAGATAGAGTCATTGAGATCGAAGGGATTGCCGGTCGGGGTCCCAAGAACAAGAAATTACGTTATGTTGTAGATATCATTGAAGCCAGGATGCGTGAGATCCTGGAAGGAGCTTATCGGCTGCTGAACGAACAGCATGAACTGAAGATGATTACTGCCGGCCTCACGCTCACCGGAGGAGCTTCTCTGCTGAAGAATTCCGAAATTCTGGCCGAAGAGGTGTTCAATATGTCCACCAAGATCGGCTATCCCGATCTTTCCCGGCTTTCCGGGCATGTGGATTGGCTGGATAATCCCAAATACGCTACCAGTGTAGGCATTCTCTACCAGGTAATGGAATTGCTGGAAGAGAAGAAAACACGGATCCAGCAGATCAAAACCAACCGGGATCCTTTCCTGAATTTCTTCAGGAAGCTCCTGGCCAATTTCAAAGATTATTTTTAGGGAGGATTCATGCTGGAACTCGATCTGAACCATGATGAAATACCCCTGGGTACCAATATCAAGATCATCGGAGTCGGCGGAGCCGGCGGTAATGCCATCAATACCATGATTGAGAATGGTCTGACGGGAGTAGAATTCATCGCCGCCAACACGGATCTCACCGATCTGAAGAAATCCCGGGCTCAAATCCGCCTCCAGCTTGGCCGGGAAACTACCAAGGGGCTGGGAGCCGGAGCCAATCCTGATATCGGCCGGAAATCAGCTGAGGAATCCCGCGAAGAAATACGAAGGCAGCTCCAGGATGCCAATATGATTTTCATTGCAGCCGGCATGGGCGGCGGCACCGGAACCGGAGCTGCCCCTATCATCGCCTCACTGGCCAAAGAAATGGGAATTCTCACCATCGGCATCGTCAGCCGACCCTTCCGCAGTGAAGGGAGGAAAAGATTGCTCAATGCTGATAATGGTATCAAGAAACTGCGGGAAATACTGGATACCCTGATTGTTATCCCGAATGACAAATTAAAGGACATCTATGCCAATATGACGGTTATCAACGCCTTTCGGGAGGCCGATAACATCCTCTTTGAAGCTGCCAAAGCAGTATCGGATATCATTCATTCCAGCGGATATATCAAGGTGGATTTTGCCGATGTGAAAGCTGTGATGGCTAATCGAGGCTTCGCCCTTATGGGTTCCGCTGTTTCCGAAGGAGATAACAGAGCACAGGAATCCGTTCGCCTGGCTATGAGTAACCCCCTGCTGGAAGAGATCCGTATTGAAAATTCCCCCGGTATCCTGATCAATATCACCGCCGGACAAGATTTCAAGATGGACGAGTTTGAGATCATCACCAATGAAGTCAGTCAGAAAGCAGGAGATAATGCGGATATTATTACAGGTATAATTTTCGATGATTCTATGGAAGGTAAAGTGAAAGTTACTGTTATTGCCACCGGCCTGCATTCGGTGGAAGAGGTTGTACAGCCGCTGGAAATGCATCCATTGGATACCGATGAATCCGGAGAAGAGCTGAAGGATATATTCACCCGGATCAAATCATCCGAACAACAGGGAATCAACAAGAAATCGCAAAAACCCAAAGATAATGCCGGTAACCTGCAGATGGATATTCCGGCCTTTATGAGGAAATTTTCCAACTGATGAATGAATTTATTATCCGCATTGTAATACTGGCATTTTCCATCTATCTGGTAGGCAGGCTCACCCGAATCTTCTATGTGGAAGATCTGTTCACTGCCCTGATTTCCGCCCTGCTGCTGGCTCTGATCAACATGTTCATCCGACCCCTGATCATTCTTCTGACCCTGCCCCTGACCATCCTGACTTTGGGTCTTTTTCTGCTGCTGGTCAATGGTTTATGCCTGCTGATTGTAGCTGCCCTGGTGCCCCGCTTCCGCCTGCATGGCTGTTTTACCGCTGCCCTGGCAGCCTTGCTGATCTCGCTTACCAATCTTGTTCTGGACTGGCTGATCCGGTAGGATCAGATGTTATAATCCCTGAGCGGAGTAGGAATGAAGTATCGACAGTATCATGATATCCTGAAGTCAACTTTTGATCTTGATACAAAGGAGATAAATATTCCTTCCCTGAGAATGACTATTAAGAATATCCCCTTTGAATCCTATGCTGTTAACCTCTTGCCTGGCCAGGAAAGCTATCACTGCCTGGAACATAACAA
>JAFGEH010000019.1 GCA_016931665.1 Candidatus Cloacimonadota bacterium
AATCTGAAAATATTACCTTCAAAGATCAAACTCACAGCCGATGAACTGGGAATTCCTGTTGTACAGCCAGATAATATCAACTCACCTGCCATCATTAACCTGTTATCATCCTTGAATTCCGATCTAATTATAACAGCTGCTTTCGGAGGATATCTTGGCAGACAAATCAGAGAATTAACGAGTCATGGCTGTTTTAATCTTCATCCTTCCCTGCTGCCGAAATATCGAGGAGCTTCACCTATCAGATCAGCATTACTGCAGGGCGATAAATTCACAGGAATTACCATATTCAGAATGCAGGCCAGAATGGATGCCGGACCGGTTATCTGGCAAAAAAGAATAGAAATAAGCCCGCATGATTGTTATTCCACCCTGCATGACAGGTTAGCAGAACAGGGGGCACGGGAATTGCTAGGGGTTATAGAAATAATCGAAAAGGGAGATTATTCACTGATATCTCAAGATGATTCTGAAGCGGTTAACTGCCGGAAAATAAGCAGAAAGGACTGGCTGATTAACTGGGAAGAATCGGCAGAAAATATTTTTAACAAAATCAGGGCTTTTGCCTGGAAACCGGGAGCAGAAGCATTATTCAGGGGAAAAGTAATAAAGATTATCAAGATTGAAACAGAAGAAACAAAATCTTCTTTGTATCCGGGATCAATCGTAGAAGTACGCAAGAATTATGGTATAATAATTGCCACTTCGGATTATGATATGAGAATTGAAAAAATTCAACCAGCCGGAAAACAGGTAATGGATTCTTATGCCTTCAGTCTGGGAGCAAGGATTATCCCTGGAGATAGATTCAATAATGGAATTTGAGATAAATACCAAAGGAAAAGAGCTCTTTCTGGCTCTTTCTACCCTGACCCTCATTGTAATGATGGTTATTACCACCGTACTCTGGTGGTTCGCCTCACCACGGCTCCATGAAATAAACAGCATCTTGGCTGATGTCTCTCTGGCTCTACTCAGAATATTCTACCTTGTTCTGATCCTGGGTACTATTCTGGTTTTTCTTACCTGCTTTCTGGAAAAGAATTTTCTGATAGCAAAATTCGCTGTACACGCCTATATCAGAATTCTGTTTCCGGTAACCGTTTTTCTGGGCACCCTGATTGGAATAAACAAGGATAAAATCAGGGAATCTTTTGTTTACGTGAATAATTCTTTTATTAAAGCTATTAAAAAGAAATTCAGAAAAAAAGATATAATTATATTGATTCCTCACTGCCTGCAGAATATAGAATGTTCCATACGCATTACTGTTGACATCAGCAAATGTGCCGAGTGTGGCAGGTGTAATGTTGGCGATCTCTGCCAATTAGCCAGAAAATATGATCTTAAGGTGGCAGTTGCTACAGGAGGCACTCTGGCCAGAAAAATAATTATTGAAAACAATCCTAAATTTATAATCGCTGTTGCCTGTCAGCGTGATCTGGTTGATGGACTGCAGGAAGTGTTTCCCATACCGGTCTATGGTGTACTGAATGAAAGACCCTGTGGGCCCTGCGTCAATACCAGGGTAGATGTTGATCTGATAGAAAAAGCCATAAAAAGTATCCTGATCTGATATGTTGAAAAAAAGAGAGAAGAAAAAATTTTCAAGACAGAACGTGAAATTAAGAAATCAGGAAACAAATAATCTGGATGAGATTGAACAGAAAGAAATAGTTGAGGAAAAAAGAGCTGCCAAAAAAACCAGGAAGAAAATGGAAACCAGCAGCAAATCTGATCTTAAGTTAAAATCCGGACGGCTGATTGAGATCATGAGTAATTATAAATGTCTGGTCATGATTGATGGTGAAATGAAAATCTGTCTGTTAAGTGGAAGGTTAAAACAACTAAATCTGGAAACCAGAAACCTGGTAGCCGTAGGAGATTATGTAAACATAGATCTGGCAGCTGATGAAACGAGAATCGAAGAAATTTTCCCCCGAGTTAATTCACTTTCTCGTTTTGCAGATGATGTTTTCCAAAATGAAATTGTGATAGCTGCCAACCTTGACCAGGTAGTTATTACCAGTTCCCTGTTTGAACCGGAGTTGAATTTAGGCTTGGTAGACCGCTATCTCTGTGCCGCCGGAATAGCGGAGATCAAGCCAATAATCTGCGTAAATAAAATTGATCTGGCAACAGACCAGTCAATTCTGGAGCAGGAATTGGCATATTATCGTCGGGTAGGTATGGATATTATCTTAACCTCTGCTTTTACGGGTGAGGGAATAGAAGAATTGAGAGCAGTTCTAACCAATAGGGAAACTGTCTTCTCAGGACATTCCGGCACAGGGAAAACATCGCTGATAAATAAACTTCAGCCCGGTTTGGATCTGAAAGTGGCAAAAGTCAGTGAGTTCAGCGGTAAAGGAATGCATACTACAACCAGCAGCAAATTAATCCTCTGGGATTTCGGCGGGTATCTGGTCGATACACCTGGGATCAAAACCTTCGGTCTCCATAAAAATGATAAAGCGCTTATACCAAGAATATTTCCGGGATTTCAGGGTTATTTCCCTTTTTGCAGATACTCTGATTGCACCCATACTCATGAAGAAAAATGTGCAGTCAAAGAAGCTGTGGAGAATGACAGTATTCCTTCCGAAAGATATGAATCATATCTGCGTATTATGCAATCATTGACCGGATAAGGAGAGTATTTGAAAAATTTCGGTTTAGTAATGAACCATCACTATAAAGAAATTCATCTTGTATTCCATTTACTGGAAAATCTGCATAGAAACAAAGACATAAACCTGTATTTCTTCTCCGATCAGGAAGGTACATTTCCCATATTCATTAAACAGTATTACCCCCAGAAATCTGAAAAACTTGATTGTATTCTGGTTTTTGGCGGAGACGGAACTTTCCTCAGGGCAATAGATATTTCCCTGGCAATGAATGCTCCTCTGCTGGGAATAAACCTGGGTAAATTGGGATTTCTCTCTGAAAGCAGTCTCAAAGAACTGGAAAAATCGATTGATAATCTTAAGAAAAACCGCTTCAAAGTCCAGGCGAGAATGCTGCTAAAAGTTAGCTTACGCCGTCAGGGGGAAACGCTGTTGTCTTATCTGGCATTGAACGACGCGGTTATCAATAAGGGGCAGTCTCCAAAATTAATCGATATCCGGGTATCAAGTAACAATCGATTTGTTGTACAAACCCGCTGTGACGGAATAATCGTTGCCTCACCTACTGGTTCAACGGCATATTCACTTTCAGCGGGAGGCCCGATAATCTCACCCGTGATGGATGCGATAGTCCTTACACCACTTAACCCTCATGTTCTTACGGTCCGACCTATGGTTTTTGCAGCTGCTGATATTATCAAGCTGCGTTTTCTGAATGGTAATGAGCAAAGTTATCTGCAGCTGGACGGACAGAATAAACACCTTTTGCAGCAGCAGGATGAGATTATCATCACCGCCGCTTCTCAGAAGGTTAATTTCATAAAATTGACTAATAAAACTTTTTTCCAGATACTCAGAAAAAAGTTTCATATGGGAAAAAAATGATCAAACTGCTAAAACTAGAGAATTTTATAATTGTAAAAAAATTAGAAGTTAAATTCGGTCAGGGGCTTCAAATATTAACAGGCGAGACAGGAACCGGCAAATCAATCATCGTCGGTGCAATAGATACCGTATTTGCCGGCAATGTAAAGCCCGGAATGCTGCTTGATGAAAACATCACGGCCAGACTGGAATTGACATTTTCCCTTGATAAAGAAAATAAATCCTTACAACAATTAATTGAGAATCATGAAATTGAGACAGATGATGGCGAAATTACCTTCACCCGTGAAATTTCTACCGGACTGAAAAGCAGGAGTTATATCAATGGCAGACGGGTATCATTACAAATTATCTCAATATTCCGGGAAATGCTGATAGATTTTCACAGTCAGCGTGACCAGCAGAAACTTTTTGATAATGCCTATCAACTGGCTGTGGTCGATGCTTATGCCGGAATCGGGAAACAGGTAGAGGAATTCAGCATTAAATTCAATATTACAGAATCAAAAATTCGAGAGTTGGATAAACTGAAACAACGGGAGAAAGAGCTCAGTGAAAAAATTAAACTATATGAATACCAGCTTCAGGAAATAACCGATCTTCATCTTAAACCGAAGGAAGATGAGGAACTGCTCGCTGAACTTAATTTGCTGAGTCATGCAGAAGAGATCGTTTATCTGGCAGGTTCCATGGAGCAATCGATTTATGAACAGGAAAATTCCGTTTATGATGAAATCAACAACTATGTAAGCAGATTACTGAAATTTGCAGAAGATGCAGATTGTATCGGCAATGCTGTTACTTCCCTGAAAGATGCCCTGATCAACCTGCAGGAAGCAGTGAACGAGATAGGGAAAATCAAGGATATGATCAATCTGGATCAGGATAGAAAAGACATAATCGAATCCCGGCTCGATCAGCTTAATGTTCTGAAGAGTAAATATAGAATGGATCTGTCGGCTATTTTGATTTATCAGCAGGAAATTGCCTCCGAAATAGCTTCATATTCTTCCGGACAGGAGAAAGTCACTGAACTGCAAAAGGAAATCGACACCGAGGTTAAGGAACTTTTCAGGCAGGCCACTGAAATATCAAAACTCAGGCAGCAAAGTTCCCGAGTACTGGAAAAAGAGATCAGAGAAAATCTTAAATCTCTGGCCATTCCTGAGGCAGAAGTTGAGTTTGCCTTCAGTAAAACAGCTGTGAATTCTCAGGCGAACCCTCTCTCAGGACTTGTCATTACTGGTCAGGATGAAGTTAATATTTTATTTTCTGCAAATAAAGGGATTAAGATTCAACCATTGAAATTCTCAGCCTCGGGAGGGGAGATGTCACGCTTCCTTCTGACTCTCAAGAAAATTCTTACCGGTAAACTGGAAAAAAGGACAATAATCTTTGATGAAATAGATACCGGGATCGGGGGCAGAACAGCAGGTTTACTTGGTGAATTCATATCCTCTATCAGTCGTTACCATCAGGTTATCTGCATTACGCATCTGGCGCAGATCGCAGCCTTTTCTGAACAGCATTTTCTCATTGAGAAATATAGCGACAAATCACTTCCCGCAATTACAGTCACCGAACTTAACAAAGAGCAGAAAAGAACAGAAATTGCCAGAATGCTGGCAGGAAGCAAATCGGAACTGGCTCTGCATTATGCAGACGAAATAATCAAAGGCCAGGGGAAGAACTCCGATTAGATTATTTTTCAGTAAATATGTTATTATATTAAAGTAGATGAATCAGTGATGAATTTTAAAAAAGGAGGTTAAATGGAACCCTGGATGATCTGGATAGCCATTGGAGTTGTATGCATGATTATCGAGATATTTACTCCCGGATTCTTTTTTATGAGCATAGGAATAGGAGCAATTCTTACCGGATTAATTTCACTTATCCTGACGGGAACTGTCTGGCAAATTCTTACCTTCGCTCTGGTCACATTCATAGTTTTCATTTCAACCAGGAAACTCAGCAGGAAGCTTATCTCGCAGAATTCCCAGGAAACCAATATCTTTGCCCTGAAAGGGAAAACCGGCATTGTAACCAGGGAAATTCCCAATGATGGCAGAGGGTATGTGAAAATTGGCGGAGAGGAATGGTCTGCAATGTCAGAGAATGGAGAAGGAATCGAAGTCGGGGCCAAAATTCTTGTTGTAGGTCTGGAAGGAAATAAGTTGATTGTAAGATTTTCTCAGAAGGAGGAATAATGTCAGTTTTTGTAATTATTGTTGCCGCGTTCGTGATTATTCTCATTTTAAAAGGGCTGGTTGTTGTTAAACAGGCTCAGGTTATTATCATAGAAAGACTCGGAAAATACAACAGGACACTGGAAAGCGGGTTGCATATTATCTGGCCGGTGTTTGACAAATCCAGGGCTATCAACTGGCGGTTTGTCAGAGTAGATTATCAGGGCAATAAGTTTGTGCAGCATAAAACAGAAACTCGGATAGATTTGCGTGAATCGGTTTATGACTTTCCCCGGCAGAATGTTATCACCAACGATAATGTAACCATTGAAATTGATGCGCTACTTTATTTTCAGATTACAGATCCGGTTAAAGCTGTCTATGAGATCAGCAATCTTCCGCAGGCAATTGAGAAATTAACACAGACAACCTTGCGTAATGTTATTGGAGAGCTTGAGCTGGATAAAACACTTACTTCGCGCGATACTATCAATTCCAAGTTGCGTGATATTCTGGATGAAGCCACTGATAAATGGGGAGTCAAGGTCAACCGGGTTGAACTTCAGGATATTAATCCTCCTCAGGAGATCAAGGTGGCAATGGAAAAGCAGATGAGGGCGGAACGGGATCGGAGAGCGAAGATCCTGGAAGCTGAAGGAGAAAAAAGATCTCAGATTCTCGTGGCAGAAGGAGAAAGGGAAGCCAAGATCAAAAAGGCTGAAGGTGAAGCTCAGGCTAAGATTCTGGTGGCGGAAGCCGAAGCCAAAGCTATTAAAATGGTGGCTCAATCGGTACAAGCTACCGGAACCGATCCGGCTCAATACCTGTTGGCAGTGAAATACATCAGTGCCTTTAATGATATAGTCCAATCCAATGATAAAACAGTGGTTGTTCCTTATGAAGCTTCTGCCATGCTGGGTTCTGTAAAGGCTCTGGAGAAAGTCTTTAAAAGTTGAGATAATATTTGACCGCTGAAAAGTGCCTGACAAAGTAAGCTAAAATATGCTGAAAAGGAGAGATAATGTCAGAAATTACAGGTGTTTACGCAAGAGAGATCCTGGATTCCAGAGGCAACCCGACAGTTGAAGTGGATGTAATTCTGGAAACAGGCTACTGGGGCAGAGCTGCGGTCCCCAGTGGGGCATCCACCGGAGAATTTGAAGCAGTGGAGTTAAGAGACAATGATAGTAACAGATATAATGGTAAGGGAGTACTTGTTGCCGTTAACAATGTAAATGAAATAATAGCTCCCGAGATCATAGG
>JAFGEH010000189.1 GCA_016931665.1 Candidatus Cloacimonadota bacterium
CCCAGTACCCATTGGTAAAAACTTCCATTTTTTCATATACCAGTTTGTTAAGTAGTTCAGGAGGAAAATAAAAAGCATCCTGAGCCAGGATATTATCCCGCAACAGCAGTAGCGCTGCTCTCTGATCTGCTGCCGTAACAACTTCAAACGGAGGCCTGCCATCAGGATCCCCTATATGGTCCCGATGAAGATACAACCCGCCAATGTATTTACTGATGTTGTGAGCCGCTGTGCGATATTCACTTAAACCCTGGGCAAAAACCAGCAGAAGTTTCTGATAGGAATTTCCGTCTTGTTCAAATTTATCCAGCATTTCCGCCCAGATCTCTCTGGCTATATCTATTCTGTCCTGATAATACCTGATAGGTTCACTACTCATATCGAACATGCTGCATAAAGGATCGGGACCACGGCTGGACAAGCCATACGTGTCTTCATCAGTTCCGTAATCAAGTAATGGTTCAGCGCAGCGGGAAGCAATTGCGGCCAGATTCTCTTCTTCCTGTTCCCCGAATTCACTGTAACCGTAGGATATCACCCATTTATCCCAGGGACCGGGTCTGCCCTGAAAAAAAGCACCCTGCCTGCCGGCTACAGGTGCCAGATTGATAGGTGTATAATCCATGATAGAACCTACAATTCCATTCTTCCGGGTGAAAGCCTCGTCCTGTAACTGTTCGGTAGTATAAACACTGCTGGACTTGAAATTATGCCTCAGCCCCAGGGTGTGGCCTACCTCATGCATTACCAGATCAGTGACCCCCTCATCGACAAAATCATCAAGATTGACTCGGCCGGAAGAAATCAGGTTCCGGTTGACCAGAACACTATATCCCCAACTCAACTGCTGCCCCATCCATTCGGATTGAGATACCTGCTCCAGTCGGGGATCCATTTCTCTCTCCCCCGTTGATTCTGTCGATTTCAATTGCTCCATCCAGCCTTTGGGCTCGATTAATTCGTCATATTCCCGGAAGAAATGGCGTAGAAAATCTACACTGATCCTGACGTCAGCATCATATATCTGGCCTGTATAAGGATTAACATGAGATGGACCTACAGCATAGCCGCTGCCCGGCTGAATCATCCAGCGAATGGTGTTGTACCGGGCATCCGCCGGATCCCAGTCCGCCTGCTCCGGCATTTCCTTAACTTCGATGGCATCCCGGAATCCTATGGCTTCAAAAGCTTCATTCCAGGCTAGAATCCCTTTCTTGACTGCCGGCCTGTACCTTTCCGGAATAGTGTTTTCCAGCCAGAACACGATCGGTTCCACCGGTTTGGATAATTTCTTCCCCGGCTCCTGTTTCTTCAGGTGCCAGCGATTGATATAACGAACATAGGGAGATTCTGTCATCAGGTCGGTATAATCCTGATAACTGGTCGTGAAAAAGCCGATCCGGTCATCTGCCAGCCGGGGCCGGTAATCATTCCCGCCGATTTCCAGCAGGCTGTAATGATAGCGATGCAGCATACTACGGGAATCCGGCAAGGTATAGATGTAAAAATCATCACTATTCCGGAAATGCAGAATAACTTCGATCTCGGTGTTAATGGGAAAGGATCTCAGATCCCCAAAATAACTGTTTTCCTTATCGAAAGAAAACTTACGTTGTCGACTGCCTGTGGAATTCTCCACATTCATCAGGTCTTTAAGAAATATCTCGGAAGCATCAATCAGCAGGGCACCTGTCTCGGCATCAGGCTGACAGCTTAACTTGGCTGAAGCAATAATAGAATTGGAAATGCTGTTCTGGACAGCTTTCTGCATAGCAGGTTCTGATGCCCTGAATTTCAGATTCTTTTCAACTAACTGTATCCTCTTGTTTATCCGCTGAAAGAAAAAAAGAAAATTCCATAACTGGGCTGACGCATCGAACATATAGGCATCACCCGACTGCCGGGTCACCGTACACAGGTATTCCCGTTCCAGTTGCTCCGGCCTGATCTCCAGAAAAACTTCTCCTGTTTCCCGGTTTCTGTACAGGTTGAACAATCCTTCGATCTTTTCCATATCTCTGATGAATTCGGAAAAATCAGTTTTCGCCGCCAGACTGTCCCTTTTCACTGTTTCCACCGCCCTGATAATATCCTGGGGTGAAACATCACTGGTATTCCTGATCACTGATTGATCAGCGCTGAGGAAATTGACTGACAGGATCAATAGGATAAAAAAAGCAATATTTTTCATTTAATCTCCTTTCAGAAGAAAGTATAGTAATTCTATTCTCTAATTCTGCGATTTTAGTAAAGAAATAATTTTATTCCCTACTTGTTCTGAATTTCTGTCAGATTCCCTAGTCTTAATTGGAGTCAAAGATTAATGTTTTGCTCAGCAGTATTATCTGATCAACAGCATTTTCCTGGCAATCCTGAGTTCCCCGGAGGTGAGTGAATACATATATAATCCGGAAGATACATTCCGACCGCTCACATCCTTTCCATCCCAGATTACCGTGGTCCTGATCCCGGGAGCTGAAGGGAGAAAGTCGAAGGAGTTCACGATTTCTCCCTTGAGGTTGTATATGGTTAAACAAGCTTCTCCGCTCTCCGGCAGAATAAAACTGATTGCAGTCTCAGGATTAAAAGGATTGGGATAATTACCCAGAATAATATCACAGATTCCGGTTAATACTGTATCTTCGCTCTCCACTTCTTCGTAAAAATAGACTTCCCGCAGCTCATTATGCCAGCCCTCGGCTTCCCATAGCTGAAAAATGCTTTCCATGAGCAGATTGTTCTCATCATAGCTGTTCAATGTTAAATCCAGATCAAACCAGTTGCTGAAATACCAGTACTGAGTCTGACTGCTCAGTCGGTTGTTGTTATCGTCATAAGTATTCGTAACTAACTCATCATTCAGCCAGCTGCCATTGTAGTAATACCTTCCCAGTACTTCAGTGAGGTTGCCCGATAAATCGTAAGAATGCTGAAGCTGATAGTATTCCAGCCAGTCTTCGCCCAGCCACTGGTATTGGATGATTCCACTCACTAATCCATTTTCATCATAGAAATAAAAATAATCATACTCATCCAGCCAGGTTTCGCCTGCCCAGTATTGAGTAAGCTGTTCCAGTAGAATGGAATCCTCGTAAATAAGCTCGTACCTGTTGCTGTTTTCCCAGCGATCCTGGTTCCAGAATTGATCGATCTCCTCCGTCTGATTGCCTTCATCATCATAATCAAGCAACATTCTATAGTAATTGTGCCATTGCCCGCTAGACCAGACCTGTATCAACAATTCAACCACATTCCCGGTTGAATATGTCATTAAATATCTTGTATTCTGAGCCCAGTTCCCCATCATCCAGACATAAATTCTGATCTCTTCCACCAAACCTGTCTGGTCATAGAAATACCTCTGCTTGTAATAATAAAGCCAATTGGCCCCACTCCAGTTGTAGGTGTAGATCTCATCCAGCCGGTAATCCCTTAAATGCCGGTAGATATCCTTATACAGTTCAGGGATCTGATCCGGGAAATGATATGTCAGGCCATTCAGAGATATTGAGTTTTCCAGCCTTTCCAAAGAAGCTGTAACAAAGGTAATAGTAAATAGTGAAGGATTTAGAAACAGAAAAATCAATAATAAGAATACAATCTTCATGATTCCCCCAGTTATTTATGGATATTAAGCTTGAGTTAGTAAAATGCAGAAAAGCAGAATGGCAAGAAAAAAATTGAAAGGTCGGCAGGATTATTGATTGAATGTTAAGCAGAAAGTTGCACCTTGCGGTTTAGTATCCTCTATACTAATTCCCCCTTGATATCTTTCCATCAGTTTATGAACTATGAACAGTCCCAATCCGGTATTTCCTGATTGGCCAAAATGAAAGTTCTCCTGAAATATCCTGTTCTTCAGCTCTTCGGGAATGCCCTGGCCGAAATCTATCACTTTCAATTGACTGGTGTTATCCTTCCTTGATATTTCAAATCTGATTTTGTTGCTTTTTCCATGCCATATGGCATTCCGCACCAGGTTGTCAATTACCGAAGACAAAGCTTCATCGGCCATTACCATGGCATTACCCTTAATTTCATATTCCAGAGATTGATATTTGTTCATAACAGCATTGATCGTATTTCTGAGGCTGATTTGTCTCAACTCGGTGGTTCCTTCCACCAGCTGTTCCAGAGACCTCATGCCGTGAATCAGTCTCAGGCTGTTGCTCACATTCCTCATGGCCGTCTGCAGGTACTCATTGCCGGAGGACTCAGGTGTTAACCTGATCGCACTCTGAATAGCCGCCAGATTGTTGGCCAGGTCATGACGCAGAATCTTGTTGATCAACTTCAGCTGATCTTTGTGTGCAGCAACTCTGAATTCTGAGTTTTTCAATTCCGTTATATCCACCAGAATGCCATGTATATCCCTGATTTTACTTCCATCATATCCTGGCTGAGATGATATTCTTACCCATTTTATCTGATTATTTCTGGTTATCAGGCGCAGATCATGAATAATAGTCTCACCTCCCAGAGCCTTTGCCAGGTTTTCCCGAGCTTTGACCTGATCCTCGCTATAGAAAAAATCCAGGCAGCTTTTTCCGATCATATCAACGGATTTATCTCCCAGCAGGCTTTCAATCGCAGGACTCACATAGGTGATAGTACCTTCTTCATCTACTGAATAGGCCACTTCATTGATATTTTCCAGCAGTTCCCGGTACTTTTCCTCACTTTTTTTCAGCTCCTTTTCCATCCGCATTCTCTCGGATATATCCCGGTCAATACCGCGATATCCCTGCAGACTCCCCTTCAGGTTATAAATGGGCAGGGCTGTGCTCTCCACGCAAACAGGGTATCCATCCTTGTGCCAGAAATAGGCAATCTGGTTTTTCCAGCCCAGTTCTTTTTGCAGACTATCCAAAGCAGGCCTGATCCTTTCTTCGGTCTGATGCGATGGTGGCCAGAACTGATACATATATTTACCAATAATCTCTTCCGCCTGATAACCGAGGATATTCCTGACTGCCTGGTTGGAATAGGTATGAAGTCCCTGCAGATCAATCTCCCAGACCCAGTCATCCAGAGATTCCACAAAATCGCGATAATACTCCCTTTCCGCTTTCAGATTAAGTTGCAGTTTCTTTCTTTCCAGGGAATAAAGAATGGATTTACAGAGATTATCGGCGTTCATCAGCTCTTTCACCACATTCACCTGAGCTCCCATTCTTACTGCCTGTAAACCAGATTCTTCCTCTCCCGGGTTACTCAAAATCACCACGGGAATGTCAGCGGTTTGTTCCTTGAGATTTATATAAGTTTCTAATCCGTTACTTTCCGGTAGATTCAAATCAAGCAGAATAATCTGAGGTAAATTCTCCTGAATCTGATCAATCGCTCGGTTCAGGTTATCTGCATGTCTGATGTTGCCATAAAATGATGAATGCTGATCCAGGAAATCTCTAATCCGGCGGTAATCACCTGGATCATTTTCAATAATCAGCAGATCAATCTTTTCCCGGTAGTCGCTTTTCTTCATATCTTTAACCTTTACAGTGGAATGACAACTTCCCAACTCTGGTCCGCAACTGATGATATCCCTTTTTCAATCGGAAAAAATTTCATTAATCAATGGCCATTCTTATCTACTAACTCTTCTACCAGACCGGTTGCCGGCAGGAAGGGTAATGTTATCTGTCCTTCCCCGGTATGATCCCTGTTCCATTGCAGACAGGTATGCACAGCATTATCATTCCTGGCCCAGTTGCGCCGGGCAACACCTCCCATCACATCCCAGCTCAGGCCATTCTTCACTACCTCATCTATGCGGAGACTGCCATCCAGGACAATACCGTTACCCCCGTTACTGGCCCGGCCTATGCCAACACCTCCTCCATTAGATAATACCACCAGAGTCATGCCCCGTGCCACATTGCCGGCGAAGCACTGAACAGACATATCAGCCGTCACCCGGCTGCCATCATAGATGTTGGCAGTCTCCCGAAAAGGAGAATCCGTGCCGGAAACATCATGGTGATCCCGACCCAGCATAACGGGACCTATCTCTCTCTGGCGTACCATCTCATTGAATCTAAGGGCAATTCTAACCCTGCCCTCTTCATCAGCATAAAGAATCCTGGCTTGGGTACCAACCACCAGGTTGTTCTTCTGTGCATCTCTGATCCAGATATAGTTATCGCGGTGAATTGCACTCAATTGGGGATCAATACAGGCCATGGCGGCTGCATCGGTTTTATTCAGGTCATCATCTTTTCTGCTTAAACAGACCCAACGGAACGGCCCGAAACCTTTATCGAAACAGATCGGTCCCATGATATCTTCCACATAGGAAGGCCAGATAAAACCGTCACTGGTATCCTGACCATTGCTAGCAATAGACTTCTCCCCTGCTTCAAAAACAGAAGCCATGAAACTGTTGCCGTAGTCCCAGAAATGCGAATCCTGTTCAGTCAGGTCCTTTATTGCCTGATAATGCCTCTTCAGAGAGATATCTACCAGACGGCGGAACTCAGAATTATTTTCCTTCATGATCTTCCTGCCATCTTCGAAACTGAGGCCAACCGGAGTGTATCCTCCCTCGTAAACGGCATGGCAGGAAGTCTGATCGGATATCAATTCCGGTTTGACTCCCTTATTATTAAGATATTCCAACAGCTCAACCACATTACCGTAATAGGCTATGGAAACCGGCTCCTTTTTCTCTCTGAATTCTCTGATCCAGGCTTCTATCCGGGGTAATTGATCTGATATCAGTCTCACCCAGCCCTGTTCCTTCCGGGTCTTGATCCGGCTGTAATCTACTTCGGCAATCACTCCGATGCCGCCGGCAATTTCCACGGCTTTGGCCTGGGCTCCACTCATTCCGCCCAGACCGGATGAAACGAATAATACTCCCCTTAAATCTTTATCCTCAGCAATCCCCAGATATTTGCGTCCGGCATTCAGCAGGGTGATATAAGTACCGTGCACAATTCCCTGAGGACCAATATACATCCAGCCTCCGGCCGTCATCTGGCCGTAATTCGATACTCCCAGAGCTGCCAGCTTGTGAAAGGTATCGGGATTATCCCACAGTCCCACGATCAGGCCGTTGGTCGAGATTACCCGGGGAGCCTGGGGATTAGAAGGGAATAGACCCAGAGGATGACCGGAACTCATTACCAGGGTCTGATCTTCCCTCATTATCCTGAGATATTTCATGGTCAGCTGATATTGCATCCAATTCTGAAAGACCTGCCCGGTTTCGCCGTAAGTTACCAATTCGTAGGGATAAAGGGCTACTTCGAAATCCAGGTTATTATCTATCATCACCTGCATTGCCCTGGCTTCCAGAATACCCTCGTACTCTGTTACCGGCTTACCGTACAATCTGCCAGCCGGACGGTAACGATAGCCGTATATTCTCCCCCTGCTCTTCAACTCCTCCAGAAACTCGGGAGCCATCCTGCTATGAAGCTCTTCCGGAAGATAACGTAAAGCATTCTTCACAGCCAGCACCGTCTCTTCGCGGTTTAACCGGAATCCCCGGTCCGGGGCTCTGCGGATCCCGGCGTCAAACACTGGATCCGGCGGCAGATCACTGCCCAGGCCTACCCGCATAGCCTGCTTTATGCTCTGATTATTGATCATGATCTTACCTCATTCTTCAATAATTCCCTCGTTTTTAAAACCCAGGCTCTCTTCCGGTCGTTCATTCAGTAATTCCCTGATCCTTTCTTCCAGCAGATTTACTGTTTGCAGACTCAGCTCACCTGATCCTTCCGAACGATACTGCTTCTTCAGTACAAAGATTGCATCGAAAGAAGAAGTCCGGATATTTGGTACAAACCTGTCTTCCAGGGTCTCGCTGATGACAATTGATCTGGATTTGGAAAAAGTTTCCTTAGCCAATTTTGCATAATGATCCACTCTGATATAATCCAGTTCATTCAAATTCTTGAAATCATGAAACTGAATCAAGGGAAAGGCAATACGGTATTTCCGGTAATTTCTTTTTCCAGTTATCCTGAATTGAAAATCCATCTTCTGAACCAGTGAAAGCACTGGTACTGACATATTCTGTTCGAACATGGGATTAATACCCATCAGCATAAGACTGGGAGGATTGAATTTGAGATGGATACTGAAAGCCTGGTACCCCCAACTGACACCGATCTTTTTTTGTATCTCCGTCCGTTGGATCAATACTGTAACCAGATCATCCAGATAACGGGCTGAAAACAGAGGAGAGTCATCTTGAAATCCATTTCTGGAACTGGGATTGTATTTATACTTCCGATTGGAGAGGGAAGTGATAAATTCATTCAAAGCAGCCACCAGTTCTTTGTTTTCCGCCTTCTGATAATCTTCAGCCAACTGCTGGAATACCTGCCATTTCATACTTATTTCATGCAGATACATCCTGTTTACAGGATTCTTATCCTCATCCTGTAATTTTTTTAAAATCTCTCCATAATACATAACAACCTCTTACTTGTTAGATTGGAACTTCCGGATCATTCCCAAAGGGTTCATTGTTGATATTCTCTGGTAGATGTTTTTTGTCAAATTTCTTTTACTGCAAATAATTTGACATTTTAGCCTTTCCTCTCATTCTAAATTTTATGATACAGAATGGACAGATCATCCATAATGCCCTGATCCTGGCAGCAGACCGCCGATCCATCCGGCTGGTTGATATTCTTTTTGCAGATCACATTCTCCAGATCTCTGCTCCCGGCACGATTACCGGCTCTTATCCCGCAACGGATCTGCAGGGAAAGCTGCTTATCCCGGGCTGTATCGATGCGCATGTTCATTTCAACGATCCGGGATTCAACCATCACGAGACCTTCCTGACCGGTACCATGTCTGCCGCCTGCGGTGGTATCACCACCGTCATCGATATGCCCTGCACTTCACAACCCCCGGTCACAACTCTGGAAAATATGCAGATCAAACTTGATGCCATCCGTTCCCGTGCTCTGATAGATTATGCCCTCTGGGGCGGTATCAGAGGAAATGATTACCCTTTCCCGACTGCCGAGATTGAACAACTCTGGGAGGCTGGAGTAACCGGCTTCAAAATTTATACCACCTCAGGTATGGAAACCTTTCAAGCTCTCACCTACCCGCAGATCGCCGAATTATTCGCCAGATTCCCCCACCTGCTCTTTGCCTTCCATGCTGAAGATTCTTCAGTTATCAAACAGGTGGAAAACACACTCAGTCCCCTGCAGAAAGCAAACTGGCAGAGCTATCCCTATCTGCGCTCGGTGGAAGCGGAGGAAACGGCAGTGAAAAACATCCTGGCCCTCGCTTCAGCAGCTTCCATCCATTTCGTTCATATCAGCAGCAAGGCAGCAGCCCGCAGGATCATCAGCAACAGGCTTCATCATGACGTAAGCCTGGAAACCTGCCCTCATTACCTGCAATTTACCAGTGAAGATTTCGCTCGTCTTACCGGTCGCCTGAAAACAGCTCCCTCAGTCAAATTTCCTGCCGATCGCCTGTTCCTGAGAAATGCCCTGCAGAATTCTGAGATCGATTTTGTGGCCTCGGATCATGCCGGATGCGATTTTACCACGGAAAAAGAACTGGCTGACTTTTCCAGAATATATAGCGGTATCCCGGGTACCGAACTGATGATCCCCTATCTCTTCTCTGAGTTCTACCTTAAAGAAGGTGTTTCTCTGGATATCATGCAGAAGATCACTTCCGAAAATGCCGCTCACCGTTATGGCCTTTACCCCAGAAAAGGCAACCTTGCTCCCGGATCCGACGCTGATTTCACTATTATTGACCTC
>JAFGEH010000190.1 GCA_016931665.1 Candidatus Cloacimonadota bacterium
CCGTAAAATCCTGATCCTGTTTCTGGCCACCTTTGCGGTGATCTTCTGCCATTACTACAATCAGCATAAGATCCTGATCAATGCCAAAGAGGTTACCCGGTTGCAGGATGAGATCAAATCTTACCGGGAAATGAACCAGAACCTGACCGCTGAAAATTATCAGCTCAGTTCCCGCGAACGGATACAGGAGCTGGCTTATTCTCAACTAGGCATGTTCTACCCCGACAACTATGACCATGTATATAATATTCAACTGGATAAAGCCAAAGAGAATTTCTTCCTCATCGATTATATAGTTCCTTCCGTGGAAGCATTGAACAAGTAAAGCCCGGCGGGAAAGATGCCGATGAAGAGAAGATTAAAACTGTTCCTCTTTCTGAATTTCCTTTTCATCGCTCTCTGGGTTGCCTACCTGTTCTCAGTTCAGCTTCTCGATCCATATAATTTCCATTCCACCATAGAGATCCGCCGCCATCCCTCCAAGAAGCTCATCCTGCCGGACCGTGGCAACATTCTGGACAGGAATGGCCAGCTGCTGGCCAGTTCGGTTAAATTCTATCAGATAGACATTGATAAAGGTGCCATCACCCTTTTCAGTCGGCGCAACCCGGAAAGTAGCACAGAAGCACTCTGCGAAAAAATTGCCGATATCCTGGCTCTCAACAGCGATCTGGACAGGAAATCCGTGCGGCAGAAGTTAACAGCCTGTGAAGCGAATTCCAGCATCATAATTTCCCGTGATATCACTGAAACCCAGTTAAACCGTATTCGGGAGGAATTCCAGCAGCAGAAGCTGCCGGGTCTGGTTTACTGTTTCAGCCGCATCAGGCGTTCCTATCCCCAGGAGAGACTGGCTGCCAGTCTTCTGGGAATTGTGAAAAGCAACCTGGAAACCGGCGACTACAATCCAACGGAGGGCTTCTTCGAATTGCATGGTTATACCGGGCTGGAGGCTGGTTTCGATGAACAGCTGGCCGGGAAATTCGGCTGGCAGGAAAGCATTTACGATGCCAATAACAAGCGAATACCGCTGTTGTTCCTGCGGGAAAGGCAGGCACAGAACGGTTATTCCCTGGTGCTGACTCTGGATAACCGACTGCAGGAAATCCTGGAAGAAAGGTTGAGGCAGGGGATTCTTGATTTCCGGGCAAAAAGGGCTATAGGTGTGCTTATGGATCCCTTTTCCGGGGAAGTCCTCGCCATGGCCGGGCTGAATCATGACGACGATCGTAAATCCGCTGCCATGCTGCGTGCCCTGCCTAATCTTGCCACCAGCTTCCTCTTCGAACCGGGTTCCACTTTTAAATCCTTCACTGCCCTGCTGGCTATTGAGAAGAAATTATTCAAGGGTACTGATATCATAGACTGCCGTAAATATGAGATCGACGGGCGGACGATCAAAGACGCCCATGAGTTCAGGGAGTTGACCTTCCGGGATGTTATTGCCCATTCCAGCAATGTTGGGATCAGCAAGGTGGTTGAACAGGTGGGCAGTACTGCGCTCTATGAAAGGCTTATCGACCTGGGTTTCGGTCAGAAAACCGGTTCCCAGATCAGCGGGGAAGCTTCCGGCATACTGCGCCGGCTTCGGGACTGGCAGGGCTATTCCCTGCATTCCATCTCTTTCGGACAGGAGATCGCCGTTACCGCCCTGCAGCTGGCCAATTCCTACTGCACCCTGGCCAACGGTGGTAAGGTCATGCAGCCCTATCTGGTGAAGGAGATCCGCGATGACAACGGCCGCACAATCGAAAGATTCACTCCCCGGGTGGTCCGGACAGTTTCCAACCGCAATTCACTGGATACGCTCAAAGTGTATCTGAAAAGCGTGGTGGATTACGGTACCGGTATAGCCACCCGTTTTGAATATCTGGATATCGCCGGCAAGACTGGTACGGCAGAGAAGATGATCAACACTGGTGAAGGTTATTCCAAGGACAAATTCACTTCCATTTTCACCGGTTTCTTCCCAATGCAGGAACCAAGATATGTGCTGGTGGTACTGTTTGATGAACCAGAATATGAATACCATTATGCTTCCGCCTCGGCAGCACCAGCCTTCCGGCAGATAGTAAAACAGATGACCGCTTTGGCCGATTATGACCTGATTTCCGAACTGAAACAGGAAAAAATCATCTCTGTTATCATGCCGAACCTGCTGGGTAAAACCCGGGAGGAAGCAGAGAAATCACTGGAAAAACAGAACATCCTTTCCCATTTCATAGTCAACAAAGCAGAAGGCAGGGTTGTCTCACAGTTTCCCAAGCCGGGAGTTGAGTTCGATAGAACTCAGAAAGTCATAGTAATTCTTGACAGGGAACAGCAACAGGTAACAGAGGATGAACTTGACTATACCATGCCGGACCTTTCCGGGCTGACGGTGCGGAAAGCTATGTATGAAGCGGTTAAGAAAAACATAAAACTGGAAGTGCAGGGAAACGGTATAATTTTTACCCAGTCCATACCGCCGGGAACCAAAACGAGATATGGGGATGTATGCAGGATCAGAGCCAAATGATTGATTATCAGAAAATAATCGGTATCTTACGGGAAGCTGATCTCCTGGAGGAATACAGGCATCTGGGCAGGACCATCAAGTACACCGGACTGGTTACTGATTCCCGTCAGGCAGAACCCGGTTCCGTTTTCATCTGCATCAGAGGATATGAAAGTGACGGCCATGACTGGGCTCGAACTGCGGTGCAGAAAGGTTCACTACTTCTGATTGTAGAACGGCACCTGCCCCTGAATACGGATCAGATCAGGGTAACAGACAGCCGCCAGGCTGCTGCTGTCCTGGCCAGGGAATTTTTTGGTAATCCGACGTCCGGTTTCGTGATGATAGGAATCACTGGAACCAATGGAAAAACAACTATTGCCCATTTACTGGAACAACTTCTGAGCAGTTATGGCAAGCGGGTGGGAATGATCGGCACTATCGGTTACCGGATAGCAGGTGAATATTTTCCCTGCAGTCTTACTACTCCTGATATCCTGGAACTTAACCGCATTTTTTACCAGATGAGGACAGCTGGTGTGGAATACCTGGTGATGGAAGTTTCTTCCCATGCCCTTTATCTGGATCGGGTTTACGGGCAGACCTTCGATTATGCCATCTTCACCAATCTGAGCCGCGATCATCTGGATTTTCATAGCAGCCTGGAAGAATATGCGGGGACCAAATTCAAAATATTCAGCCAGTTAAGACAAAATTCAGGGAAAGCTGTCCTGAATATAGATGATCTCTGGGGTAGCAGGTTCCATCAGAAACTGAGCTGTCCCCGCATCAGCATCTCAGCCGGCAGGGGCGATTATCAGTTCCAAATGCTGGAATCCACAACGGAAGGCAGCAGTTTCAACCTGGTATTCAGAGACAATTCCTATACATTCCAAACCAGATTAACTGGATTGTTCAATTTGTTCAATATCACGGCAGCTTTAGCAGTATTCACGGATCTTTTCCCTCTCTATCCCATCAACCGGCTGATGGCAGATGTACAGAGTCTGACGCCAGTCCGCGGCAGAATGGAAAAGATTGCCAATGATAGGGGATTGCACATCTTCATTGATTACGCCCACTCTCCAGCAGCGTTGGAAACGGTTCTGGACACCCTCGGGCAGTTCTGCACCGGCCGGCTGATCTGCGTTTTCGGAGCTGGCGGTAACCGGGACCGGGGCAAGCGGCCGGATATGCTGCAAACCGTTCTTGCCCGGGCCAGCCTGGCGATCATCACCAATGATAATCCCCGCCGGGAAGACCCTTCAGCCATAATTTACGATATGCTGGGGCCGGAAAAACCGGAAAAACCCTTCTGGGTGATCCGAAACAGAGCTCTGGCTATCCGCTCGGCCATCCATCTGGCTCGTCCGGATGATATTGTGCTGATTGCCGGTAAGGGACATGAGACCTATCAGATCATCGGGGAGAAGAGAGATCATTTCGATGACCGGGAAGAAGTACTGCAGGCACTGGCTGAAGCAGTCAGGACAGATATTCCGGTGATCCCGGTGGATATTCTGCAGGTCCAGATCACAGCCGGCAAAGTAGTAAAACCCCTGCAGGAACAGATACTGCAGGCCCTATCTACCGATTCCCGTACCATTGCCGACCGTTCACTTTTTTTTGCCCTCACCGGCCTGCATCATGACGGCCATGCTTTTGTAGATGAGATTCTCAACCGCCGGGACAACTGGGCTGTCGTTAAATCAGGATTCAAATCCGCGAAGGAAAATATTATCCGGGTTCCCGATCCTCTGAAGCTGTATGGTGAGCTGGCTGCCGGCTACAGGAAGCTTTTTGCAATAACTGCCATTGCCATTACCGGCAGCGTGGGAAAAACCACAACCAAAGAATACCTGTTCAATATCCTCAGTCAGCGGCACCGGGTATTAAAGACCCAGGCTAACGAAAACAACCTGATAGGGCTGCCTAAAACCCTGTATCAGCTGCGTCCGGAACATGAATTCGCCGTTCTGGAAATGGGTACTAATCAACCGGGAGAAATTGCGCGCCTGGCCGATATTGCCAGTCCGGATATTGCCCTTATCACTTCCATCGGGGCTTCCCATCTGGAGTTCCTGGATAATGAAGATGGTGTTTTTCTGGAGAAGAAAGTACTTTTCGACCGGCCTCTGCAGTTGCGAATATTTCCAGCCGGAGATGTCAGGTTCAAATCATACGAAGGTAAGAGCTTCGGCGATATCATGGAGAGTGATTATTTTTATCATGAAGTCCGCAGCACCGATGCTGCCACTTCCTTCCGGGTAAATAACGAAAAATTCGAAATTCCAACCGGCTACCGGGTTTATGTATCCAACGCAGCAGCAGCAATTGCGGTTGCCTGTGAGCTGGGAATGCCTGCTGACCTGATCAGGGAAGGCCTTTTACAGCCGCTGGCCTGCGAATTGCGCATGGAACTGAGAAATTCAGGGGAACGGCTTCTCATGCTTGATTGTTACAATGCCAATCCTCAATCCATGCAGGCTGCCCTTACCTATTGGCAGCAGCGAAATCCGGAACGTCCGCACGTAGCCATTCTGGGTGATATGCTCGAGCTGGGCAGCAGGTCTGCTGAGCTGCACCGGGAGATAGGAATGCGGCTGGAAGATTTCAAAGATGGCGAATTGATCAGTGTTGGTGAACAGGCAGTTAATTACGGGGCAGGCCGGCATTTCACGGATGTGCTAACCCTTCTGGACAGTGCTGTCCTGGACAAATTGCCGACAAATGCGGTTGTTCTGGTTAAAGCTTCTCATGGCATCCATCTGGAAAAAATCATAGGAAGGTTGTAATATGTTATATCATTTATTCCTGCCGCTGGTGCAGACCGAGATCTTCGGTTACACTCTGTTTAATGTTGTGCAGTATGTAACTTTCCGGGCTATTGCCGCTTTCATTACGGCACTTATCTTCTCTCTCCTATTGGGTCCCAGATTTATTAATTTGCTGCGTAAAAGTCAGGCAGTGGAAATAATCAACGATTACCTGCCCCCCTCCCACCGGTCAAAAGTAGGTACTCCCACTATGGGCGGCCTGATCGCACTTTCCGGACTTTTTATCGCTTCCCTGCTCTGGAATAATCTGGTCAACAGCTATGTCCTCATCATGTATCTAACCACTATCTGGCTGGGCAGCGTCGGGTTCCTGGATGATTATCTGAAGAATTTCCGCCAGACCAAACGGGGCCTGATCGCCAAATACAAGCTAATCTCCCAGATCTCGCTGGGCATAATTATAGCCGGTATTCTCTACCTGGGTTCCCCCAGTAAAGATAACATCACGTCCATTAACCTTCCTTTCCTCAAAGATACTATTATCCAGTTAAGCTGGTTCTTCATACCCTTCGTTGTTTTTATGATAGTGGGTACATCCAATGCAGTTAACCTGACTGATGGGCTGGACGGACTGGCCGGAGGCACCATTGCCATGTCCGCCTTCGCCCTGGGCGTTATGGCTTACATCAAGGGCCATTTTGTGATTGCCGACTACCTGAATGTGGAGTTCATTGCCAATGCTGGTGAATTGACCGTTTTCACAGCAGCCCTGATCGGAACGGTGCTGGGATTCCTCTGGTTCAATATCAAACCAGCCCAGATCTTCATGGGTGATACCGGTTCACTCTCTCTGGGTGGAATTCTGGCAGTTCTGGCCATTTTGCTGCGGGAAGAAATATTTTTTGCCATCGCCGGAGGTATCTTCGTGATCGAAGCCATGTCAACAATCATTCAGCGCTTTTATTTCAAATACACCCGCTTCCGGACTGGTACTGGCAAGAGAGTCTTTCTCTGCGCCCCGATCCATCATCATTTCGAACTCAAGGGAATCTCCGAAGAGAAGATTGTGATCCGTTTCTGGATCATTTCCGCCCTGCTGGCAGCGGTTGCCCTGGCAACCCTCAAGATCAGGTAGGCTGTTTCCCCATGTACACCTTCGGCATTATCGGGCTGGCCAGAAGCGGCATCGCCGCTGCCCGTAAACTGCAACGGTTGGGTCATACCGCTTTCCTCAGCGATTCCAGGCCGGCAAGTGCCATTGCAGAATCAGCTGAACTGCAGGCAAATTTCCCCTGCGAATTCGGAGGCCATACTGAATGCCTTCTCGACTGCCGGACCATCATTGTCAGTCCCGGAGTTCCCCTGAATATCCCTATCCTGCAGGCAGCTTCCCAACGTGGGATCGAACTGATCAGCGAGATCGAACTGGGCTTCCGGCTGAAAGCTGCTGACAGCAGTATAATAGCGGTTACCGGTTCCAATGGTAAAAGCACCACTGTGTCCCTGATTCATCATCTTTTAACGCAGGCCGGGGTGAAAGTACTGCTGGCAGGCAATATCGGCTCTGCCTTCACCGCTGCCCCCGTGGAAGAACCCGGCACAGATGTCTTCGTTCTGGAACTCAGCAGCTTCCAACTGGAACTGATAGACCGCTTTCACCCCAGGGTAAGCGTGCTGCTTAATATCACTCCCGATCATCTTAACCGGTATCCGGATATGAATGCCTATGCCCGGGCTAAATTCAATATTTTCCGTAATCAAACGAGGGAAGATCTGGCGGTGCTGAACGAGGACGACCCCTATGGCTGGAAATTCTCGCATAAACTGAAAAGCCGGCTGGGATTTTTTTCACTGCAGCCGAATGGTATTTTCCGCTATAATGGCAGCAGTATTAACTACCAGGATGCAGAATTCAGCCTCGAGCATCTCCCCCTGCGGGGTCCCCACAACCATGCCAATATCATGGCTGCCCTGCTGGCAGTTTCCGATTACAAAATAAATAATGATCTACTGAAACAGGCACTGGCCTCGTTCCAGCCACTGCCGCACAGACTGGAAACGGTGGCCCAGGTGCGCGGCATAACCTTTATCAATGATTCCAAGGCCACCAACACCGATTCGGTGCGTTATGCCCTGCAATCCTTTCCCCGCCGCATCCGGCTGATCATGGGAGGCGCGGGCAAGGGTGAAGACTACCGGGTCTTGAACAATCTGCTCGCAACCAGGGCGGAAAAGGTTTATCTGACCGGCGACAGCCAGAAGGAAATGAGCGAGGCCTTTTCCGGAGTGGTGGAGCTGGCTTCCTTCCCCGATATAGCCGCCGCCGTAC
>JAFGEH010000191.1 GCA_016931665.1 Candidatus Cloacimonadota bacterium
ATTCCCCCAACGAAGTCGATCCTTTTATCATTCCTGGGATCCTGAATATCCAGGACAGGTGACAGCAGATTATTCTGCAGAATGGAGACATCCAGACTCAGCACCGGATCGCTGGGGGAGAAGGTTCCGGGTTTCGCCGTCAACCTGTACCAGGTACCCTGCAGATACATACCGAACTGGTGTGACTCTGTTGGATGATAGGGCAATTCCGAAGAATATTCAGCTATCAGAAACTTTTCAGCGACTTTCTCAAGAAATTCGGCAGGATTCAGTCCGTTAAGATCTTTGACAACCCGATTATAATCCAGAATATGCAACTGGTCATGGGGGAAGATGGCTGCCATGAAATAATTATACTCTTCTTCACCGGTATGATGGGGATTAGCAGCCCTTCTCATCTGACCGACCCTGGTACCAGAAGCAGAGCGGTGATGCCCATCTGCCACATAAAGATAATCAATCTGACTGAAGATAGTTGTAATCTTCTCAATATAGTATTCCGAATCTATCTTCCAGAAAATATGTTTCACACCATCATCAGCAGTAAAATCATATATCGGATCATTATCCATGATCTCAGCGGCCAGTTCTTTCAGATCTGAACGGGCCTTGTAAGTGAGAAAAACCAGACCGGAATTGGCATTGAGGGTATCTACATGCCTTATCCTGTCCGCTTCCTTATCAGCTCTGGTATGTTCATGTTTTTTAATGATATCATTCTCGTAATCTTCGATAGATACGGCAGCAACCAGGCCGATTTGATCGAAATCCTTCATGATCTGACGGTAAAGATAATAGCAATCTGTAACATCCTGAACCAGATAGCGCTGCTTGATCAACCGTTCCAGATTCTCTTTGCCTTTTTGATAAACACTGTGGTCATATAGATCAATGTCAGGAGAGAGATCAATTTCCGGTTTAACTACATGCAGAAAGCTATCCGGATTGCCCTGCGCCATAATTCTGGCTTCCCGGGAATTCAGGACATCGTAGGGAGGGGAAGCAATAACTTTGACTTTTTCCGGTAAGGGGCGTAATCCCCGGAAGGGTTTGATCTTGGCCATGATAACTCCTTATTTATTTTGATAATTTAGCAACGGAAAGATAAACAGAATGGCCATTAATATCCCATTCGGTCATATCCTTTTCCGGAATTTCCACCCTGAAGGCTGTCTCAGCCAGAGTTTCCAAACGGATGTAATCTCCGAATTTCAGGAAGACATTATTGATCTCGTCATCACCGGTGTAGAATATATTGATTCTGTCCATGATCTCAAACTGCTGTTCTTTTCTGCTGAACTGGATTTTATTGACCAGTTCGCGAGCCAGACCTTCTTCGATCAGGGCGGGAGTGAGAGTTGTATCTAAGGCAACATAGAGGCTGTTACTGGTCTCGAACACGAATCCTTCCTTGTCTTTTATGGAGATGAAAATATCTTCTTCAGTCAATTTGAAAGATCCGCCGTCGATATCAACATAGTAATCTTTGCCATCGTGCAGGGTATCAACCAGATGATTGGCATCCATCGCCGCCAGGGTATTGACGATGTTTTTCACATGTTTGCCGAATCTGGGACCCATATTCTTGAAATTCGGTTTGATTTCATATTCGACAAAGTGGTCCTTTTTTCTGATATAATTGATCTCTTTGATGTTAATCTCTTCTTTGATTAGCGATTCCATGCGTTGGATCAGGGGTTTTACTGCTTCCGGAACATAAATGGAATTCAAGGTTTGACGGACTTTTATCTGGCAGGAATTACGGGCTGCCCTGCCCAGCGAAACCAGGTCGATAACGGTTTGCATTTCGCTTTCCAGTTGTTCATTGATCAGGTCTTCCTGATGAACAGGATAATTGGTGAGATGAACGCTTTCCTCTGATGTAAGATTGGTATGGATCTCCTCAGAGAGGTAGGGGGCAAAGGGAGCCATCAGGCGGCTGACGGTTACCAGAACTTCCCAGAGGGTAAGATAAGCATCCTTTTTATCCCGGGTAAGGGTCAATTCCCAATATCTGCGCCGACTGCGGCGTACATACCAGTTGCTGAGGTCGTCGATTACAAAATTCTGGATCCCCCGCACAGCTCTGGTCAGTTCATAGGCGTTAGTATCGTTGGTCACCTGCTTGATGAGAGTATGCAGGCGGGAAATTATCCATTGGTCGATCTCGTTCTCCCGGGTCCGGGGAATATCCTGCTCCCGGGCTGAGAAATTGTCTATATTGGCATAGGTAACGTAGAATGAATATACGTTCTTGAGAGTGCCTACGAATTTATTAACAATTTCGATCACGCCCTTTTCGTCGAATTTGGTAGGGATCCAGGGAGGGCTTACTGCCAGCAGGTACCAGCGGATGGCATCGGCGCCGAATTCCTGCATCAGCTGGATCGGATTAATGGTATTGCCCCGGCTTTTACTCATTTTCTGGCCATCCTTATCCAGGATCAGGTCGTTGACGAGAACGCTTTTATAAGAGGATTTCCCAGTGAATATAGTGGAAATTGCCAGCATGGAGTAGAACCAGCCTCTGGTTTGATCGATGCCTTCACTGATAAAATCGGCAGGATACAGATCCGGTTCGAAATTTTCCCTGTTTTCGAAGGGATAATGCCATTGGGCAAAGGGCATGGAACCGCTGTCGAACCAGCAATCGATGACTTCCGGGGTTCGCAGCATCCGTCCTCCACAGGAGCATTCCAGGACGATATCATCCACATAGGGACGATGCAGCTCGATATCGGCTGGAACTTCTTGACCTGATTTGAGTCTGCCTTTTTCGCGTAATTCGCGGATAGAACCGATACTCTGGATTTTTTCACATTTTTCGCAGACCCAGATGTTTAAAGGAGTTCCCCAGAAACGATCGCGGGATATAGCCCAGTCCACGTTGTTTTCGAGCCATTCACCGAATCTCTTTTCTCCCACGAAGGGCGGATACCAGTTGATCATCTGATTATTTTTCAGCATTTGCTCTTTGTAGGCACTGGTACGTATGTACCAACTGGATCTGGCATAATAGATCAGGGGGCTGTCACAGCGCCAGCAGAAGGGGTAACTATGTGTTATCTGCATTTTTTTATAGAGCAGGCCTCTGTTTCTGAGATTAAGAATAATATCTTTGTCGGTGTCTTTAACGAAAACTCCGGCCCATTCGCTGATCTCCGAAGTGAATTTGCCGGCGTCATCTACAGGCTGCAGGACAGGTAAGCCGTACCGCTGGCCGGTTTCATAGTCATCCTGCCCGAAGGCGGGAGCGGTATGGACGATGCCGGTCCCATCCTCCATGGTCACATAACTAGCCAGGGCGATATAGAAAGCCTGCTCTCTGGGGACAATGAACGGGAATAGTTGCTCATAGGAATTTTTCTCCAGATCTTTCCCCAGAAACTCTTCGATTATCTCATAATCGCCTTCCAGTACATCCAGTCTGGCTCTGGCCAGGATCAGGTATTCGTCCTGATGCCGCACTTTCACATATTTTGCTTCGGGATGTACGACCAGGGCAACGTTGGAGATCAGGGTCCAGGGTGTGGTGGTCCAGGCCAGATAATAAGTTTCTGGATCATCCTGAGAGCGGAATTTCACAAAGATGGACGGGTCTTCTGTATCCTGATAACCTTGGGCAACTTCATGACTGGAAAGCGGAGTCCCGCAGCTGGGGCAGTAAGGTACAATTTTATGGCCTTTATAAACCAGGCCTTTTTCAAAGAAATCCTTCAGGATGTACCAGACTGTTTCGATGTAGTCATTCTGCAGGGTAATGTAGGGATTCTCCAGATCGATCTGGTAGCCCATAAGCCGGGTCATCTCCCGCCATTCCTTTTCATAGGAGAATACGGATTCCCGACATTTATCATTGAAGGCCTGCAGGCCGTAAGCTTCGACTTCTTTCTTATCTTTCAGGCCGAGCTGTTTTTCAACTTCTATTTCCACGGGCAGGCCATGAGTATCCCAGCCGGCCTTTCTCTTAACCTGAAAACCTTTCATTGTCTTGTATCGGCAAACGGAATCCTTGATGGTGCGGGAAATAACGTGGTGGATGCCAGGCATACCATTAGCGGTAGGCGGTCCTTCAAAGAAAACGAATTTTCGCGCGTTATCGCGATTATCAACGGTTTTTCGGGCAATTTCCCGGCTTTCCCAATATTCTCTTATTCTTTTTTCCATCAGGGAGATCTTTTCTTTAAGGTTAACAACTTTATACACTATGTTCTCCTTCCAATTCTTCTTTTTCCGCCAGATATTCAGCGTAATATTCCCGAAGCTCGGGGAAATCAACAATATATCGTTTCCATTCTTCAAAAGCAGCAGCGGTATCTACACACTTCAAACAGAGGATCAGAGTATTGTTCTGGTTCACTCCAATATAGCCGCGGTCATAACAGATATTACATTTAGGTTTGATTCTGTTACGAGCCGCAATCTCCCTGGCTTTAGCTAAATGTCTCTCATCTAATCTGAACATAATTCCCTCTTATTCAGCACAAGAACTTGAAAGCGGCTATTTTATGTCAAATTTTATTTGTCCCTTTCAGGGCAGGAAAATCGCTGGAAATCAGGGGTTTCAGCCTTGTTGGGTGTAGGAAGATAAACTGGTTCTTTTTTATACTGAACTGTGATATTAATCTGAAATTCCTGAATTGTTATCTGTGATAATCGGATTCAGCTCTAGAGTACTGAGAATTTGATCTGAAGTAGAAAATGAGAGTTATTATGTGCTGAGATTAGGGTGGAATGATAAGAAAGTTACCCGCTGTTAACATTGATAAGAAGTAGTCAGAGGCGGGGCCGGGGAGTGATTCAGTTCAGGAATATCCAGTTTACCCGGAAATTCACATGGAAAGGATTATTGTAATACCGGTCGGAACCCATTAATCCGGAGCTGTTGTTCAGGTTGATGAACTCGGTTTTAATCTCGAATTGCCGGGTGATTTGAACAGCAGCGAAACAATCAAACTGGTATTCCGCTTCCAGCCACTCTCCAGAAGGATCTCGCAGGTCACCCAGAAAGGTGAGATTCAAGCCTAATTTCAGTTCATTACCATGGGGTAGATGGTAGCTGCAGATCAACTGCTGCCAGCCCTGCCAACCGGGCAGGTCAGGTTCATCACGTTCCCAGATCATTTCTGCCCAGCCTTTTCCCTGCCAGCTCCAGTTGCCTGTCCTCCAGCTGAAGAGGGCTTCAGTCTCAGCCCAGAACAGCCTGTCATTCAGATGGTCACGCCTGCCGGCAACCAGGGAGAAATAAATGGAATTATCTCTGAACTGCAACCCTGCTCCATATCTGCAATCCCGGGAATACTGATCAGGCCAGGCTGTTTGTAGCTGTCGCCAGGTTCCTTTGACTTCCAGTGAACGGAACAAGCTCAGCCAGATATCTGCCTTACCCTGATAATCATTGTCTCTGTGATATCTCAACGAATTCTGCCAGCGGACCGGGCCCCAATCTGATTGTTGTTCAAGATTCAGCAGGAACTGGGTGGAATCCTGTTCCAGGCTCTGCCAGATGTACTCCAGCCTGGCTTCCAGTTGGTGCTGATGCCAGCTCAATTGCCGTTTAACCATGAGATCATGCCAGATCCTTTCCTGGCCTGCAATTTTACTCAGTTCATAGCGGTATCCGATATCCAGCCAGGGATTGCCGATAAGCAGTGAAATATCGCGGATTTCTTCCTGTAGATCCGTAGGTTCGTTGAAAGACTGTTCGATCAGAGCCAGGCTTGAGAATTTCTGATCAATTACTCCCAGCCTTCCTGTGATAAAGAAATCCTCCCACTCCTGCGTTAATTTCAATTGAAGATTCCTGCTTTTTTCGTTAACTCCCAGCCAGTTGCCTTCCATGCCCAGATATCCAGCCTGCAGATGCAGATGGCTTACTCCCAGCAGGTTCCCCTTGCGGAATATGGCCTGGGCGTGATTCATGTTCTCATCACCCAGACCAAGAAAGGATTCGGTCAAAGAGGGCGATAGATGATAATCCTCATTCTGAAATTTTACAGTTCCCTGCCGGTAAACAATACGATAATTACTTTGATAATTCTGCAGCAGATGAATATCTGAAATTAGAAAGGGTTGCAGTGTAAAGCCTTCCAGGTTGAAATTTAGTGGGACATCAGGGCGGCCTTTCCAATGAAAATTCTCTGCCTGAAATAGAAAAGGAAGGATCAGTTCCCGGCGGCTTTGCTGCTCTCTGGCGGCGTAAGCAAGCACCTGCTGATGGTGAGTTAATTCCTTAGCCCGGGTAGGCTCGGCTTTTAAGGAATCTGCATCAGCTGCAATATCAAGGGAGTCAGATATAGCAAAGGGAGAAGTGCTTTCTGCCGGGTCAATAACATAGATTTCATCAGTTACTGCCACCAGGCTGCAGTAGAAAAATACAATGATCAGCATGACAGCTGTAAAATCGGATTTATTCAATTATAACCAGCCTTTCTCCCGGTACCACCTGTAGGTAAGCACAGCACCTTCATAAACATCGAATTCCGGTTGGAAGCCGAGAATCTCCCTGGCTTTCTGGTTACTCACTTCCCAGAAGGGTTGCTGCAGATCGAGTAATTTTTCACGGCTCAGCAGGGGAGTCCGGCCTCTGAACCTGCCGATCGATTCTGCCACAATCGCTGCTGCCTGCAGCAGGAAAACAGGTATCACCAAAGAGTTCGAGAAAGTATTCATCACCCGCTCCAGTATTTCCACAAAATCACTCATGAGAATGGCTTCCTCGTAAGCCCCAAAGAAAGTCTGTTCAAAGGAGGATGGGTTCAGCAGCAACAGGCAGAGCAGGTTAGCAAGGTCATCAACATAAATGATGCTGAATTTCTTATGAATACTGCCCAGATAGGGGGCCAGATGATATTTTAATAACTTGAAATATAACAGAAAATCCTTGTCTCCTGGCCCGAATACGGCAGCAGGTCGCAGAATTGTCCATGGTTTTGTAGTGTTTTCCTTCACGATAGTTTCTGCCATCAATTTACTCTTACCATAAGTGGAAAGGGGATAGCAGAGAGAATCTTCGGTAAAAGGCTTTTTGCCGTCGGAAGGACCGCAGGCGGCCTGGCTGCTGATATAGATGAATTGTTGAAGTTTTTCAACGGAATTGAAGATATTCACCAGCTGACGCGTCAAGCTGGCATTAACCTGCAGCATCTGTTCAGAGTGGAGAGATCTGGTAAGGCCGGCATTATGGATCAGGATTTCACAATCCTGCAGGAGTGCAGTAAGCCGGTTGGTATCATTATAATCAATTCTTACAGGCTGAAGGGAGGCTGGCAGCTGAGAGATATCAGCAGCAGACCGGACCAGGGGGACAACCTGCCAGTCTTTCTCGGCCAGAATTCGGCAGAAAGTACTTCCCACAAAACCATTGGCCCCGGTTACCGCTATTTTTTTCATGAAAGATAATTTGCAGAAAGCAGGGCAAATTGGTCAATGGATTTATTGCCGAAGGATGGTTCAGGTAAAACTTGACTTCCAGAAGCGAGTGAATAATTTTCGATGCGATCTTAACAGGGAGAAGAGCGATAATGAAGATCACATTGATTTTAATGGGAGTACAGGGTTGTGGTAAAGGTACCCAGGCGGACCTGCTGGAGCAGCGTTTCAGCTGGAAGCATATCAACATTGGTGACCTTTTCCGCAGTAATATCAGCAACGGAACAGAGTTGGGAAAGCAGGCAAAAGCCCATATAGACAGAGGTGACCTGGTGCCGGATGAACTGGTCTTTGAGTTGATCAGTCAGGCCCTGGCTGAAGCGGAAGGGGGAGTGATACTGGATGGATTCCCGCGTAATCTGGAACAGGCGAAATTTCTGGATGACAGGGTATTGGTTAACCGTGTTTACCTGTTGGAGCTGGCTGATGAAACAGCGGTGGCAAGGATCTCTGCCCGTCGTAATTGCCGGGATTGTAAGCGGGTTTATAATCTGGTGTACAATCCTCCCCGCCGGGAAAAGGTCTGTGATGTCTGCGGTGGAGAATTGATCCGGCGAGCGGATGACAATCCCGATGCTGTCAGACAGCGGATCAGTAAATTTCATGAGGAGACCGAACCGGTAATCAGGCTTTATGAAAAGAGAGGAATTCTGAAAAGGATCGATGCTGGCTTCAGAGCTGAGGTTGTGCAACAAATAATAATCGAGGATCTTCAGTCAAGCGGAGTGTATGAAAGCCGGTAAATGTCTGACAATAATTGACCAGTTGGCAGCCATAATTCTCAACCTGGCTGCACTGGCCAGCTTTCATTTCCTGTTTCTGAATTATATCACAGTGTCGAATGAATATATTCATATTCTCACGCTGTTTATCATCTGGTTTCTGGCAATTTATCTTCTGATCAGATTTCTCTGTGTGGGAGTTTCTTTTCATACCGTGAGGCAGGTAATACCGGATATAATATTCATAGGAGTTGGCCTGCTGATCAAAGATTCAGATCGGGTATTTCAATTCTACCTGCTGGGACGTCAGGCATTCCTGCTTGTCCGCAACCTGATTCTGGGTGAAAAACGGGGTGAATTGCTGAATAAACTCTATAATAATCCTCCACTGCTGGTGTTGTTCACTTTCCTGCTGGCCATTTTCCTGGGAACCCTGATGCTGATGCTGCCGGCTGCAACTGTGGGAGGGGCAAAGACGTCTGTTATAGGAGCTGCTTTCACCTCCACGTCGGCAACCTGCGTTACAGGTTTGATAGTCTATGATACCGGCACTCATTTCTCTTTCCTGGGTCAAATGATAATTCTGCTGCTGATCCAGATGGGAGGATTGGGCATCATGACTATATCCAGTGCCTTTGCCATTATGCTGGGACAGAAAATTTCCATCAAAGGTGAAAGTATTATCCAGCATGTGGTTGGCGAAATGACAAAAGTAGATATGATGAGTCTTTTACGCAGCGTTATCGTAGTAACTTTCAGCTTCGAGCTGCTGGGTGCAGTCTTTCTTTATACCACTTTCAAACATACTCAGGCTTCCACCGGAGAGGCAATATATTATGCGGTATTTCATTCGGTATCCGCCTTCTGTAATGCCGGTTTCAGCCTTTTCAAAGACAGTTTTACCGGGTTTCGCTCCAGTTTTAATATTAACTTTGTTATCACCACTCTGATCATCTTCGGAGGGATTGGTTTCCCGGTTATGGTTGACCTGTGGCGTAATTTTCGCCAACGGTTCAGATTTTCCCGCCTTTCTCTGCATACAAAAATCGTTCTGACCAGTACATTGGTGCTGATCGTCATTGGTGTAATTGGATTCTTTATATCTGAATATAATTTCACCATGAAAGGATTCAGTCTAACCGATAGGATCATGTCTTCCTACTTCCAATCTGTAACCACCAGAACAGCCGGATTCAATACAATCGATAACGGCAGCCTCAGTAAGCCATCCGTACTAATTTCCTGCATTCTGATGTTTATTGGAGCTTCACCGGGTTCCACGGGTGGCGGGATTAAAACTACCACTCTGGCGGTAGTAATCTTTTCTGTTCTGGCCATGTTCAAAGGCCACAGGTATGTGAATATATTCAAGAGAAAGATATCGGAATTGATAACTTACCGGGTGATGGCAGTGGTTGCTTCTTCCCTGACCCTGCTCTCAATAATGATCTTTTTGCTGCTGATGATCGAACCTTTCCCTTTTGAAAAAACCCTATTCGAGGCTTTTTCAGCATTCGGAACAGTGGGGCTGTCCATGGGTATTACCCCCTTACTGTCGAATTTCGGGAAAGTAATCATTATTATTCTGATGTATATGGGCAGGGTAGGCCCTCTTACTCTGATTTTTGCTTTATCGGAGAATAAGCTGATGGCAAGCTATTCCTATATTGAAGAAAAAATTTCTATCGGCTGAAAAATTTCTTTACCAGCTGATGAGGGCAGTAAATATCTTGTGTCGGAAATAAAGGAGAAGAAATGTCGAAATTTGCCGTGATCGGATTGGGTAAATTCGGATTCAATGTAGCCACGAATCTGTTCGAAAACGGAGCAGAAGTTATTGCCATAGATACCAACCAGTTGCTGGTAGATGAGATCAGCGGACGGGTGAGTGTGGCTATAAACATGAACAGCACAGATGAACGGGCCTTGAAGATGAACAAAATCCAGGATGTGGATGCCGTGATTCTGGCCATTGGCAATAGCATCGAAGTTAGTGTACTGACTGCGGTTATACTCAAGAAAATAGGTGTAAGCAATATCTTTGCCAAGGTGGATAGCAAGATACACGCCCGTATTCTGGAAATGCTGGGGATCAGGAATATTATTTTTCCGGAAGAGCAGATTGCCAGGCAACTGGCCAATTCTCTGCTGTCCAGCAGTGTCCTGGAATACATAGATTTATCCAGCGGACACAGTGTGGTCGAGCTGGTAGTGCCTGAGATGTGGGTGGGGAAATCTCTGCAGCAGCTGGCGCTGCCTACGGAGAAGGGTGTAAATATCATTGCCATCAAATATACGGCTCAAAGTATAACGGAAGATGGTGAGAATATCATCGAGAAAAAAATCAATGACATGCCCGGGGCTAATGATGTGGTGAGGGCAGATGATGTTCTGGTATTACTTGGCTCCAAATCCCGGATCAATGATCTAATCAACGAAACAACCAAAAAAGGATAAATCATGAAAATGTCGTTTACAGGTAAAATCAGGTTGATAATCATTCTCCTGTTAGTTATATCACTGATCCAGGGAATGATAATTCTGCAGCGTCTGATGAATTTCACCGACCTTCTGGGTTTGAAACTGGATATACAGAATACGATTCTCATATCAATCTTCTTTCAGTTCGTACTGACCTTGATCCTGATTTTTTACATTCCTTCCTTTCTGCACAGGGCGTGCAATGAAGTTAATGACCTTTTAAGAGATATCACCAGAGGTGTTTACAGTGTTGAGATCGATCTGGAAAATTACCGCCACCGGGTGGATCCGGAATTTCTTAAAATCATTGAGAATATCAGGGAAATGCTGAAATCCATTCGCACTTTCGACCGGCTGAAAAAAGAAAAGATCGTTGAACACCATAATCGGATCATCGCCCTGCTGAATCTGACTGTCAACGGATTCATCATCATCGATAATAATGGCAATATCGTGTATATCAATGAGAAAGTTACAGAAAATTTTAAAGCCATTAATGAGAAGACCAATCTGATCGAGACGAATTTCCCGCCCGATGTCGAGAACAATATCAAGAAATATGCCGTCAATCTTCTTAAAACCAAATCCAAACAGGATCCTCAGCAGTTTTTCTTCCCCGCGCTTAAAAAGCATGTAGGCTTGAACAGCGCTATTATCAGGGGTTTAGAAGGAGAGATCAGAGGTGCCATTATTTCCATTTCCAATCTGGAGAAGAAGAAAGCAGAGAAGGGTGAAGAAGCTGAAAATCCCAAGGATGAATGAAACTCAAATTCCATGAAATTAAACCGATCCGGTTGGATAAATATCTGGTCAACCTTAACCTTCCTGAACTGTATTCCCGTTCCTTTATTGAACATTTGATCACAGGTGGTTTTATTCAGGTTGAGGGAAAAGTAGCCCGGAAAAGCCATTTATTGAAAGATGGCGAAGAAATACAGATCGAAATTCCTCCTCCTCCCGAGATCAAACCCCAGCCTGAGAATATCCCCCTGAATGTTGTCTGGGAAGACGAATATTTACTGATAGTAGATAAACCAGCAGGGCTTACTGTGCATCCCGCTCCGGGCAACCGCCAGGGCACCCTGGTTAATGCTCTTCTGCATCATTACCAGGATCAGCTGGCAGATGGCGATCCACTTCGCCCCGGCATTGTCCACCGCCTGGACAAAGATACATCGGGTCTGCTGCTGGTGGCTAAGGATAACCGCACCAGATCGTTGCTAACTTCGCAATTCCAAGCCAGACAGATCAATAAATACTATCTGGCTCTGACAGCAGGATTGCCAGCACGGGAACAGGGGATCATAAGTTCCAGAATGGGCAGAAGTCAGACTGACCGGAAAAAAATGATGGTGGCAGACACTGGACGGGAAGCTGTAACTCATTATCATGTAGAAAGATATTTTGATTATTTCTGCCTGATGAAAGTCCGGATCGAAACCGGACGGACCCATCAAATCAGGGTGCATTTATCGCATATCAACTGTCCAGTGTTGGGAGATCAAACCTATTCCAGCCTGAAGAGGATTCTCAGCCAGATACCGTTTCAGCATCATAAGAAGATCAAATATCTGCTGACCAACCATTTACACAGACAGGCCCTGCATGCCTGCCGGCTGGTATTCCAGCATCCTGTTACAGGTAATACTGTGGATGTATCTTCTCCTTTACCAGAAGATATTAAATATTGTTTAAGCTGGCTGGAGCATTATTTCAGCCATTAATCATTTGACAGAAATCCCCCTCAGAAATCTTTTTTTACCGAAACAGGAGTGGAGATGGATTGCCCTAATCAGAAGCAGAATCAGATGATCTGCAATTGCACGTATCCTTGCGGGAAGAAGGGAATATGCTGCCAGTGTGTCAGTTATCATCGTTCCCGGAATGAATTGCCTGCCTGCTATTTCCCGGCAGCAGCAGAGAAAACCTATGACCGCTCGCTTGCTAATTATGTCCGGCTATTTCAACAGGGGAAAATATAGAAGATGCTTATTCTCAGATGCCTGGCATTTCTGGTGTTCAATCTTCTTACAGCTTTCTTCATCGTTTTTTCTATCAAGGCTTTTCTTTTCTATCCGAGGCACAGCTGGTTTATTAATGGTAAGAGAGTGATTTTCACACCGGGTTTTCTCTATCGGCAGAAATCGCGGCTGTTTCATGGTTTGGATAATCTTTTAAATAACTATCTACGGGAGACGGCTTCAGCCAGTGATAAAACAAAAATAGCGGAATGGGAAAAGAAGGCATACCGCCGAGCCTGGGAAAATCTACAGGGTGTTGAGAATATCAGATTCTTACCTCACTCAATCAAGGAGAAGATACGGTATTACCTGGCACTGGTCTGTTACGAAGCTGTCAGGCAGTTCCTGAGGACTTTCATCCCCTTTCTGCTGGAGAGATATCAGGCCAGAAGACTGATCACCGAGATGGAACTGCGCCTTGACGTTGCTGTGCTAGAAGATTATTATAATCGTTATATTTACAGGTTCATGCTGGTTTTTTTCCTGGGGATAGCCTTCTGTATCGGACTGGGAAACATGATCATTTACATTATTATCAGATAGGAGAGAGAATGAGACTTGTTATTACCTTATTACTGACCGGGATGGTCATTGTACTACTACCGGCCCAGCCGTACACGCTGGAGGAGCTGATCGAGGTTGGTTTGGAGCGTTCCCTGCCGATGTATCAGGAGGAAGCGGCGCGGTTGAATGCGGAATCCAGTCTGCGCAGCAGCTGGTATGGTTTATTGC
>JAFGEH010000192.1 GCA_016931665.1 Candidatus Cloacimonadota bacterium
GGCATTATCTATGATGATCAGAAGCTGTATGTGAAAGCACTTGATTATTATCTGCGATCATTGGAATTGAATGAACAGATAGGTTTTCGGAACGGCATAGCCAATTCCCTGAACAATATCGGCGTAGTTTATGAAAATCTGAATGATTATGAAAAATCACTGTCCTATCATCTACGTGCTCTTGGCATGTTTGAAGAGCTTGGCCATAAAAAGGGATACGCAGCCTCGTTGAATAACATTGGCACTGTATATCTTCACCTTGGGGATTATGAAAAAGCCAATGATTATCTTTTTCGCAGCCTGGGAGTGGCCAGGGAAATTGAGACCAGGGACCTGGAAGTTGAAATTTATGAAAAATTATCCAGACTCTCGGCTGAACAGGGTGATTATGCCAGAGCCCTGGATTTTTATAAGCTTTATTCAGCCATAAAAGACAGTATCTTCACCAAAGAAAAAATCGAAAAAATAGCGGGGATGCAAACTACTTATGAAGTTGAACATCTCTTGGAACAACAGGAGAATGAGATAAAATTCCTGAAAAAGGACAATGAGATCTTCAAACTGGTTGTAGAGAAGCAGCGTCTGGTCAAATGGCGCCTTTATTCAATACTGCTGGTATTATTTGCCTTTGCATTTCTCTTCTGGTATCGTTACCGGCTAAAATATAAGGCAAATATCATGCTGCAGGAACAGGTAGAGAAAAAAACCCGGGATCTGAGCCGTTCCTATGAGAATTTGAAGCAGGAAATAATTGAGAAGAAACGCATCCAGAGTCAGCTGATCAGATCAGAAAGACTGGCCGGTGTCGGGGAGCTGGCAGCCGGGTTAGCGCATGAAATCAGGAATCCTCTGGGTAATATCAGCTCATCGGCTCAATTCTGTTTAAGTAAATTTGAGATGGATTCTGAATTAAAAAGATATTTCCGGATAATCCTGGAAGATTCGGAAAAAGCTAATGCTATCATTAAGGGGTTGCTGGATTTTGCCAACCCCCGGGAAATGAAATTAACAAAAAACAGACTCAGCAATCATATGATTAATGTTGTGAAAGGGGTTGAAGCCCGATGTCATGAGAAATTTATTAAAGTGGATATGCAATATCTGAAGCAGGAACCGGAGATATTCACGGATAAGAAATGGATCGAACAGGCGTTACAGAATTTTATTCTGAATGCTATCCAGTCTATGCCTCAGGGGGGATTGCTCAGTATCAGAGAAGTCTATTCCTCTTCTGAGAAGGAACTCAGGTTGATTATTACTGATTCCGGCGTTGGTATTACCGGGGAAAATCTGAAAAAGATATTTGATCCTTTCTTCACTACAAAAGAAGACGGCGTTGGACTTGGATTGAGTCTTGCCCATAAGATAATTGATGATCATAAAGGTGTTATTCAATTGGAAAGCGTGCCGGGAAGGGGTACTTCGGTTACGCTGATTTTTCGGGTAGAAAAATAAGTCCGGCGGGGAATATATGGAATATATTCTGGTAGTAGATGATAATCAGAACATGCAGTTCATCCTTTCCAATATACTTGGGGAGAGGGGATATGAAGTTGATTGTGTGGGAAACGGCAACGAGGCCATTCAGAAAGCGAAGGAAAGAATTCCAGATCTGGTTCTCTTGGATATCAGGCTTCCCGGAAGAAATGGTTTTGAAGTACTGCAGCAACTGAAAGAATTGGATCAGAACATACTGGTGATCATGATTACTGCTTATGGGGACCTGAAAAGTGCTGTAAAAGCAATTAAAATGGGTGCCTATGATTACGTTTCCAAACCTTTTGACAATGAAGAGTTGATCCTGACAATAAAAAGGGCTTGGCAGACCAGGAACCTGAGCAGGGAAGTAGAAATACTTAAAAAACAGCTGCAGAATGAATCCGCGGATCAGAAAGTTATGGGAACAAGCCAGCAGATAACGCGGATCATCAAACAGGTAAAACTGGTTGCTCCGACCAATATCAGCGTGATTATAGAAGGGAAAAGTGGTACGGGGAAAGAGGTGATTGCCAGTATGATCCATCAATTCAGTAACAGGGCGGCTCAACCGTTTATTGCCGTTGACTGTGGCGCAATACCGGAAACACTGGTCGAAAGCGAACTCATGGGTTATGAAAAAGGCGCCTTTACCGGAGCCGAAGGGACAAAGAAGGGTAATTTCGAATTAGCGGATGGCGGAACACTATTCCTGGATGAGATTTCCAATCTGCCGTTAGCAGCCCAGGCAAAACTTTTAAGAGTGATTCAAGAAAGGCAATTCCGGAGAATTGGAGGAGTTAAACCGATTAATATAGATATCAGAATTATTGTTGCAACCAACCTTAATCTCTCCACTATGGTAAATGAAGGTAAATTTCGGGATGATCTTTTTCACCGGCTGAGTGAATTCAAGATCACTCTCCCTCTGCTGAAAGACAGGGAAGAAGATATTGCAGTACTGGCTCAGCAATTTCTATTGGAAGCAAACCTCGAGCTGGGAAAACAAATCAGGGGATTCACTCCTGAAGCATTAAAGAAAATGCTGGCCTACGAATGGCCGGGAAATATCCGGGAGTTGAAACAGGCAGTTACCCGGGCAGTATTGCTGGCCGAAGATGAGTTTATTGTACCGGATAATCTTTATTTTGAGACCTCTCTCAGCCAGCATCAGCCATTTCAGAAGAATATTCAGGATTACCTCGAACAGATAATTGATCAAGGGGCTTCTTTATCCGATATAATTAACGAGTTAAATAGTAAAATCGAAAAGGAAATCATTCAAAAAATCCTGGCGGAGGTCAGATTTAATAAATCCAGGGCGGCAAAGGTCTTGGGAATAGACAGGAATACTCTCTATGCCAAGATGAAAAACCTGGATATAGAATAGTGTTGGAACGGTCCGTAGCAGGGCTTCGGCAAGTACTTAAGATCATTATCATCAAAATGTGTTATGTTGTGGAGGAATAGTATATGCGGAAAGTTTCTCAAATAGTTGGATCTAGCAAAAAGAGGAATCTTATTTTATAAAAGCCGGGATTTTTTTCTTGATAATTATCTGTGGATCATAATTTTCGATTGTTGATTGTTCGAAGGATGCAGATATTGGTAATCCGTAATTATATCAACAGGTTGCGGCAATTCGGCAATCAGTAGGGGAATTTCAATAGGAGGATAGATGAGAAAATCTTTTCATTCGATAATGATTCTTACAACTTTATTTCTACTTATTTCTTTTTCAATGTTGCTGGCGAGGTCGATTGATTCCGGCCTGGGAACGGGTACCAAGAAATTCGACACTTCGGGTGTGCATAATTTCGGCAACATCTGGCTGCGGGTAAGCAATTACGGCTTCTTCGGCTCAGGAGATACTGATCCTGTGTGGCCATCCCTGGAATATCCCGGCGGCAGCGGCATCGATTACCTGTATCAAGCCTCTCTCTGGTTCGGTGCCAAGAAGATCCGGCGTGATGAGCTGGGCCGCAAGATGTACTGGCTGCACGATCCGCCGGAAGGCAACAATGAC
>JAFGEH010000020.1 GCA_016931665.1 Candidatus Cloacimonadota bacterium
AGGACAATATAATTACTCAAAGAAAATTGTCAAACTAATTCTTAGAGTGCTAATTTTATCTGAAATATATGATTAATAAAGAGTTTTAACAGTTGCCAGAATAGAATTTCAGGATGAATCCTTTTCTTTATGGCGTAACCGGAGCCACCAGTCGAGTCTTTTCCTTATTTCCTTTTCAAAGCCGAAACCTGAAGGAATATAATATTCTTTTTCATCGAGATTGTCTGGAAAATATTTCTGGTAGGAATAGGCATAATCATAGTCATGGGAATATTTATACTCTTTGCCATATTCCAGATCCTTCATAAGAGGTGTTGGTGCATTCCTTATGGAAAGCGGAACGCCGAGATGGCTGGTGGCACCGGCATCGGTGGAAGCTTTCTCATAAGCTTTGTACACGGAATTACTTTTCGGCGATGTGGCCAGATAGATTACCAGCTGAGCCAAAGCAGTGTTTGCTTCCGGCATTCCCAGAAAATGGACAGCTTCTTTCACGGCGACTGCCTGAACGATTGCATTGGGGTCTGCCAATCCTACATCTTCAGTAGCAAAGCGGACAAGGCGTCTGGCAATGTAAAGGGGATCCTCACCGGCTTCCAGCATCCTTGCCAACCAGTATAATCCAGCCTGGGGATCGCTGCCCCGCAATGATTTATGCAAGGCTGAAATGACATTATAATGCTCTTCACGGTTTTTATCATAAAACATTGATTTCCTGGTTATTATTTTAGCTGCAGTCCGTATATCCACCAGCTGTTCTCCGGGAGTGTTCTGAAAAATGAATTCGAGGTAATTGAGGGCCTTGCGACCATCTCCGCCACTCTGGTCTGCTAGATATTTCATGGTCTCAGCGGGTATCTTTCTCTCGCTTCCCAGCATCTTCAAACCGCGTTTCAGAATAGAAATAATATCATCCGGCTGTAGAATCTCCAGCACATATACCTGACAGCGGGAAAGCAGGGCCGGGATTATTTCGAAGGAAGGATTTTCCGTTGTAGCTCCAATCAGGATAATAGCCCCTACCTCGATATAGTGCAGAAAAGCATCCTGTTGAGATTTATTGAAGCGGTGAATTTCATCAATGAAGAGTATGGTGCTTACATTGCTGGTATGCAGATTGTATTCTGCTTCCTGCATAACTAATTTCACATCTTTAATACTGGACAGTACAGCGCTGTAAGAAAGGAACCTGTTTCTGGTTTTCCCGGCTATAACCCTGGCTATTGTTGTTTTACCTGTTCCCGGCGGTCCCCAGAGAATGAAGGAACTATAATTATCCTGCTCAATCATATTGAGAAGTGTTGAGCCTTTTTCCAGAAGTTTTTGCTGACCCTGGATTTCTGCTATTTCCCGAGGTCTGATCTTTTCAGCCAACGGAATATTGGACGGTTTAATCTTTTTTTCAAAAAGATCAGGCTGCTCAGTCACTTATTTAACCTCGCTGTCTTCATCCAAGAAAGATATCTGGGTTTGTGTGGGAGTTAATCCGAAATGCCGGTAGGCTTTTACTGTCACCTTCCTGCCCTGGGAAGTCCTGTCCAGAAATCCCTGCTGGATAAGGTAGGGTTCGTATATTTCTTCCACAGTTCCAGCATCCTCTCCCACGGCAACAGCTAGTGTTTTAAGACCGACCGGACCCCCTTCATAGTTTTCCATAATTGTATGCAGGATACGTTTATCCATTTCATCCAGGCCGGCAAAATCCACATTCAGCATTTTCAGGGCTTTAAGGGCTATCTCCCGCGTAACATTACCGTCTCCCCTGATTTGAGCATAATCACGTACCCGGCGCAGCAATCGATTGGCAACCCGGGGAGTTCCCCGGCTGCGTTTGGCAATTTCTTCGGTACCGTCAGGTTCTATTGTTATATCCAGAAGCCGGGCCGACCGTTCGATAATCTTCCTGATACTCTCAACATCATAGTAATCCAGCCTCAGTACCAGGCCGAATCTGGCCCGCAGAGGAGAAGTAAGCAAGCCGGCTCTGGTAGTAGCTCCGATCAGGGTAAATGGTTCAATATCGATTTTCAGCGATCTGGCACTGGGTCCACTATCAATAATGATTTCCATTTCAAAGTCTTCTATTGCCGGATAGAGATACTCCTCCACGACATGGTTCAAACGGTGTATCTCATCGATAAAGAATACATCATTCCTCTGCAGGTTGGTTAAGATTCCGGCCAGGTCGGGAGCTTTCTCCAGAACAGGACCCGAGCTTACTTTGATGGCAGCTTCCAGTTCATTTGCTATGATATAAGCCAGGGTAGTCTTTCCCAGCCCAGGAGGCCCATAAAACAATATGTGATCCAGCGGTTCCCGCCGCAGTCGGGCTGCCTGAATCGAAATATCAAGGATCTCCTTGATCTGTTCCTGACCGACAAATTCATTCAGGTTTCGTGGCCGGAGCGTCCGGTCGAAATCTTTCTCTTCTGTTTGTTCATGAGGGTCTGAAATTCTTTCCAGCATATCAACCTCGGTATTTTCTTAAAAGCATCAAACCATATATTACAACAATTGTAAATTCAAAAACATATAAAACCATCATCCCCTTTCCCAGACTCCTGAATAATCTGGAAAATATAATCCAGATATAGATCATCTGCCCAGCAATTATCAGGAATGCAAGAAACCAGTAAGATAACAGAACAGAACCAGGAGAGTAATTTATTCCGTCTCGAGAAAGAGGAAACCGGTTAAATATTGAACGTACTATCAGATATCCTCCCCCAATAATAATAATAGCCAGAATCCTAGGAAATAGCATGTATCCTCCCCTTAGACCTTATGAGAAAAGCATTCCAATCAAGCAAGATTTTTCTTGCCGCCAGATTTCAGTGGTGGTTCCTGATAGAATTCTGAAGATATTTTTGGAGTTGTACTGGTTTCTAAATTGCGGTAAAATAATTCGGAAAAGCTCTTGACATAAGCAAGCTCGTTTCTAATAAGATTCATGTTTTTAATTAATTATCCATAATTTGGAGGATATATGTTTTTCAAGGGTTTATCAGACCTGTTTTCTAACGATATTGCCATTGATCTGGGTACTGCCAATACTTTGGTGTACAAGAAAGGAATTGGAATTGTAATTGATGAACCCTCAGTAGTTGCACTTTCTACTGACAGCAAGAAAATTATCGCTATAGGTGAAGAAGCCAAAGAAATGCTGGGTAAGAATCCGGAAGAAGTAAGAATAATCAAACCTTTGAAAGATGGTGTTATAGCAGATTTTCAGGTTACTGAACTCATGCTGCGCAATCTGATTTTGCGAGCGCAGAAGAAAAGGTTATTAATTAAACCGCGTGTCCTCGTCTGTGTCCCATCCGGCATAACAGAAGTGGAAAAAAGAGCGGTGAGAGATAGTTCTCTGCATGCCGGTGCCAGAGAAGTGTATCTGATTTCTGAACCCATAGCGGCAGCCATTGGAGCAGATCTTCCTATCCATAAACCTCAGGGTAATCTGGTCATGGATATCGGCGGGGGTACCACTGAAATTGCCATTATTTCTCTCTCCCATATTGTAGTACATACTTCCATACGTGTAGGCGGAGACAAGATGGATCAGGCTATTGTCAATTATCTCAGGAAAAGGAATAATATATTCATCGGTACACTTACTGCTGAAAAGATAAAGATGGAAATCGGTTCAGCTTATCCACTGGAACAGGAATTAAAAAT
>JAFGEH010000021.1 GCA_016931665.1 Candidatus Cloacimonadota bacterium
AGATCACCCAGTAGTACCGAGTCCTGCAGGACCAGATAAGGAGTAAGCGATATACTGCCGGAAAGAGGATAACCATTCTCCATTATGGGAGATAATATTAATTCAGCATTATTGATAGTCATACGTGAATAATCCAGCTGATTCTCAATCCCGGAACTATCAGCATTAATAAACATTGTGTCCGTTAAGGTAAACCGGATAAAACTCTTCACGGGTCTGGAATTTGCCAGCAGAATTTCCAGTGGGAATTGTTGAAATTCTTCAGAAGAACTGTAGATGAAGGTGTCTGCTGTAATACTTTTGGAGTAGGTTTGCAGGGAGTCACCAGAATTTTCCAGATAGTCAAAAATAAGCAGAGGAGATTTTTCTTCCATGGAATGGAATTCAATAAAAGAGTTTTCCTCTAAGCCAAAAATCGTAATTCCATAATTCAGAGAATCATTATTTATCCATTCCATAATAAGTGAATCCGGTAAAGTGATTAATAATGAATCCTGCATATCTTCCAGGTCTGTTATGTTCAACAGGTCAAAGTCACTTTCACTGAACCCGATGTTTTCTGACCAGCTGGTAGTATCGGTGGAATTAAACCAATCTGCCTGATTTACATGCCAATAACTGTTCACTTTTCCTATCAGGAGGTTCTGTTCATTCACTTCATCCCAGTTAAATCTCTGGCTGATGTATATTTTCAGGATACAAGCACTTTCCAGAGAGAATAATGAATCAGGGAGAGCAAGGTTTCGGATAAGTGTATAGGCCTGGTTCTGATTTCCATTAGCAGTTAAATTTCCACTCAGAAGCTTGTTGTTACCTGCATAATTCCGGACACTGTCTTCATAACTGAATGTTTGAGTAAAAATCTGATAGTCAAAGTAAATTTCATGAGGTATAACGCCAGGCTGGAAACCGACAGGATTGTTTTTGGTTGTACATCCTACATTTAATAAAATCACAGTTGATATCAAAAAGAAACTCATTCTTTTAAATGACATTAATTCTCCTCTATATTATAATAAATTAGAAGCAGTAGTAGGTTTTGTGAACATGGGTATAACTGTAAAGAGATTTCTTAACTCTAAGGAAATGATATAATTGTGATGATAATTCTTCACGGGCAACCTGTGGATAACTTGCAGAGATAATAGATATTCATCCACTGAAAACCGAGATGGAACAAATTAAATGATGTTATGAACATTTATTAACATGAAGCCGGGTGGATATGTGGATAATCACTTCTTTATTTCTTTAATCAGTCTTTCGATCTGGATTCTGAGTTCCCTGTCCTGTTTGAACTGATCCTCTATGGTACGCTTGGCATGTAAAACAGTGGTGTGGTCCTTTCTTCTATAATAATTTGCAATTTCTTTCAAAGAAAGTTGGGGAATCAGGAGGTTGGTTAGATACATGGCTATCTGCCGGGGAAAGACTATATTCTTTTTCCTGGTTTTATCAAAAATTTGAGTGCTGGTGATATTGTAGATCTCGCACACCTTCTGCATTATGGTTTCCAGGTTCACTTCCTGGATTCGATCCGAGACCATATCGATCAGGATATCGCTGACCATATTCACCGATATATCTTCGGTATCAAGATTGTTATACGAGGCATAGGCGAGTATCCTGATCAGAGAACCTTCCAGGGCACGAACATTGCTGTAGATATGTTCGGCAATAAAAGCAATAACATCGTCATTAAGTTTGATTGCTTCAAATTCAGCTTTTTTTCTCAAAATTGCCACCCTGGTCTCAAAATCAGGGCTTTTCAGATCGGCCAGTAATCCCCATTCAAAACGTGTAACCAGTCTCTTTTCCAGGTCTGGAATGTCTTTGGGAGGACGGTCACTGGTCAAAACGATTTGTTTTTTCTTTTCATAAAGAGCGTTGAAAGTATGAAAAAATTCCTCTTGTGTTCCTTCTTTGCGGGAAAGGAAATGTACATCATCGATCAGCAACAGGTCGAAGTTTCTGAATTTATTGCGAAAAGCTGGCATCTGATTGGTTCTAATGGCATCTATCATTTCATTGGTGAATTCTTCCGTGGTTATATAAAATACTTTTTTATTACTGAGTTCCTCCATTACAAAATTGCCAATAGCCTGCATGAGGTGAGTTTTTCCCATGCCAGATTCTCCGTATATGAAGAGGGGATTATAGATATTTCCTGGTGATTCAGCTACAGCCATGGAGGCAGAGTGAGCAAATTTGTTATTGGTTCCGATTACAAATTCACTGAAATTGTAATTTGGATTCAGTTTGGTCCTGTTTAGTTCCAGAGGTTTATACACAGGGATAACAGAATCAAATTCCTGATTTTCCTTAGTCAGAAGGCGACTGGTAAATTTGATATTATATTTGGATTTATACAAATTAAAAAAGATCTCGGAAATTAATTCACTGTAATTTTTATTCAGATAATCAGCAATAAACTGGGTAGGGACTTTGATGTTAAGGTCATTATTAAGGAAATTCAGGGGTTTAGTATCACTGAACCAGGTACTATAACCCTGTTCACTGATATTATCCCTTAAAGTCGATAAAACATTCAGCCAGACATTTTCAATATTGTCCATAATTCTTTCCTAACCGATTAATAAATTGCAAGTTAATCCGTTCAATTTTAGTTATCCACAAGTTATCCACAAACACAACTAATTAATATAAGTAGTTGATAAAGAAGGAAATAAAAAAAACAAAATACAAATAACCATAACTTATCCACATAATTATTTCATACCGGCAAATTTACCTTTTAATTTCAAGACAGGTCTAAAATGCAGAGGAAATTTGATTTGTCAAGAGCTGAAAAAACGCAATAAGAGCAATTAGATTCCGGAAAAGTCAGCACTAATATCATTTATTTGATATAGTTATTGCTCAATATCCTTAATTTATATATTATCCATTTTGCGTTCTAATTATATTAAAACAATCATAGTTATTACTTTTTTTCATAAAAACACTGTACCAGCTAAAATGATTGACAAATAAAGCCTTACTACAGGTATTGTTGACCCGATTTCAAGGTCTAATGGAGAATTGATGAAGTTTGAAAAAGAGTTAAGAAAAATTCGCAAAGGCGTGGAAGAGATCATTACAGAAGAAGGATTAATTTCGAAACTGGCCCATTCAGAAAAAACCGGAAAACCTCTTCGTATCAAATATGGGATAGATCCAACTGGTTATGATGTCCATATCGGGCATCTGGTGCCAATCAGAAAGATGAGGGATTGGCAGGAACTTGGTCACCTGGGAGTGATTATTATAGGTGATTTCACAGCTCAAATTGGTGATCCTACTGGAAAGGATGAATCACGTCCTCCCCTGACGGCAGAACAGGTCAAGAAGAATGCAGAACGCTATATGGAACAGCTTTATACTGTTCTAGACGAAGACCTAACAGAGGTTCGCTGGCAATCGGAATGGTTTGGTGCGATGAAAATGTCCGAAGTTCTGCAATTAATGGGTAAATTTACTCTGGCTCAATTTATGGCTCATGATACATTCCGAAAAAGGTACGAAAGCGGTTTGGCTCTGGGAATGCATGAACTGATGTATCCCCTGCTTCAGGCCTATGATTCAGTTGCCGTGTATGCAGATGTGGAACTGGGAGCAACCGAACAGAAATTCAACATCTTGGCCGGTAGGGATATGCAGAAGTATTTCGAGATGCCGGAGCAGGTGGCGATGCTTTCTCCTATATTGATGGGTACCGACGGTAAAGAGAAGATGAGTAAGAGTTTAAATAATTATATTGCCATCTTTGATTCAGCTAAGGATAAATATGGCAAGACTATGTCGATTCCCGATGATTTGATAATCAACTATTTCAATTATGCCACCCAGCTTGACCCGGATGAAATTGAATCAATCAGAAAACAGCTGTATTCAGGTAAAATCAACCCTAAAATAATCAAACAACGCCTGGCCAGAGAAATTGTGGCTCTTTACCATGGACCTGAACAGGCGGAACAGGCAGAAGAAGAATTCAATCTGATTTTCAGCCAAAAAGAAATTCCTGATGATATTCCGGTGTTTCAGCTAACAGGATCCGATATTGGTCTGGCAGAAGCACTGGTCATGAGCGGTGTTTGTTCTTCAGGTAGCGAGGTCCGAAGACTGCTTCAGCAGAATGCAATTACTATAGCCGGTAAGAAGATTAATGACATCTCTTATAAAATTGAAGATGAATGTATTATTAAAATCGGGAAAAGAAGGTTTCTGGAAGTTAAGAAGGTTTCATCATGAGCTATATATATCTGTTTTTAATACAGCTTCCCATTCTTTTATTTACCCTGACTATACATGAATTCAGCCATGGACTGGTCGCCTATAAACTGGGGGACGACACGGCAAAAAGGGCCGGCAGATTAACCCTCAACCCTATTTCTCACATTGACCCGATCGGTTTAATCATGCTTTTTCTGGTGAGGATAGGTTGGGCCAAGCCCGTACCGATCAATCCCTATAATTTTCGTAATTATAAAAGGGATACAGCCCTTTCAGCCGCTGCCGGGCCAGCGTCCAATTTTATTCTGGCTATTATTCTGGCTATAGGATACAGGCTGGTTACGGCAGGTTCTGGATTCAACGGCATGCAGCGGTTCTTCCTGACCCTGCAATATAGTGAATTCAGTGGCATTGGTGATTTCCTGAATTTCATTGTGATGTTCACTATTTTCATAAATCTGGCTCTTGGATTATTCAATCTTATACCAATACCCCCCATGGATGGCTCAAAGATACTGGGAGGATTTCTTTCTGATGAAGCATATTACAAATACACGGCACGTGAACGCCAGGGAGCCCAGATTCTACTCATCATATTTGTCCTGAGTTTTGTTTTCCACTTGAATTTGATCGGCCGCCTGATCTTTCCTCCCCTTCTTTTTCTTATGAAAATACTGGTTGGATAAAATACTATGGGAGTAAATCATGAATTTAGTGGATCTTAAACGGCTTATTGTAGAAAGAGGCATTAAATCTGTAGACCTGAAATATCCTGATCTGATCTGCAACTGGTATCATATATCTTTTCCGGTACGCAGACTGGAGCATGTGCTGGAACACGGTATTCCCTTTGATGGATCGAGCATTCCGGGGATGAAATCGGTGGAATCGGGTGATATGATCCTGATGCCGGATCTGACAACGGCAATTATTGATCCTTTTACCAGATACCCAACTTTGAGGATGCTCTGCTACATCTGTGATGCCGACACCAGGACCGGAGTCAAAAAGGATTCCCGCAGTGTAGCAAAACGGGCGCAGGAATATATGGTCAGTACTGGCATTGCAGATAAATCTTACTGGATCCCCGAGTTTGAATTCTACCTCTTTAATGAGGCAACTATCAGCAATGGTAAATTCAGTGCCGGGTACAGTTTCACTTCAGCCGAGAACAAGGAAGATCTCCCCGGCGGGTATAAAGATATTCTGGGTACAGCAGTCGCCAACCGGAAAGGTTATCATATCGATATTCCGTTCGATAAATATGCCCATGTCCGGGAAGAGATGGTGCAAATGATCGAAGATATCGGCTGTCGGATCAGGTATCATCATCATGAAGTAGGTCTGTCCGGCCAACAGGAAATCGAGACGGAGATGCTGGATTTCGAAACCATCACCGATAAAATGATGTATATCAAGGACATCATCCATAATTGTGCTCTTAAGAATGAGCTTACTGCCACCTTCATGCCTAAGCCGATCTATGATGAAGCCGGCAGCGGATTGCATTATCATATTCAATTACGCAAACAGGGTAAGAATATTTTCTATCAGAAGGGAAATTATGCTGATCTTTCTGAAGAAGCTCTCTGCTTCATCGGGGGGATTCTGAAACATGGCAGATCTTTGACCGCATTTACCAATCCCAGTACAAATTCATTTAAAAGACTGCTGCCGGGGTTTGAAGCTCCCGTTAAACTTTTTTTCGGTCTGGCCAATCGCAGCGCGGCTATCAGAATTCCCAAGTATGCCACTAGTGAGGATACTAAACGCATAGAATTCCGAACCGGGGATGGTACCTGTAATTATTATCTGGCGATGAGTGCACTTCTAATGGCTGGGCTGGATGGGATTAAAAAAAGAATCATACCCGGCGAAGCTGATGGTTATGGTCCCTACGATGATAATGTTTTCAACTGGCCTGAAGAAAAACAGGCCAGGCTGCATTCTATCCCTTCCTCTCTGGAAGAATCTCTGCAGGCACTTCTGGAAGATTATGAATATCTTCTGGCCGGCGATGTTTTCAATGAAGAACTGATTAGAACCTGGGTAAAAGAGAAAATGAAGGAAGTGAATGCAGTCCGTAACCGTCCTCATCCCTTTGAAATGAATCTTTATTATAGTCTCTGATTCCCGGAAAGTATTCCGGTAGATCAATGTTAAAGCCGGAAGATTCCCTGCTGCGGAAGACAATCAGAATATCTACACTTGAAGGTATTTTTGCTCAGATTTATACTTCTTTAACTGGGATTGGCAGTGTTTTCATAACCAAATTTGCCGTTATCCTGCAGGCGCAACCGATTCATTTCAGTCTGTTAACCGCTATCAGCCAGATCTCACAGGTTTTTCAGATTATGGGTTATGCCGTTACCCGTAATTCCATCCATAGAAAGGAAGCTACCCTGCGATTTGTGGGTGCCGGAAGGTTTTTAACTGCCTTTCTGGGATTAAGTGTTTTCCTCTTCCCGCCGGGATCAGGGATATGGCTATTTCTGATCATACTTTTTCTTTCGTCCTCCCTGAATGCGATTGGCGGAAATATCTGGATTGCCTGGATATCAGATCTGATTCCTCTGCGTTATCGGGGGAGATTTTTTTCCCGCCGTGCCCAATATCTGGTGGGTATCAGCCTGCTTGTATCCTATCTGCTTAGTTTATTTATCGATCTGTTCGAATCGGAATCCGGAACCTGGAAACAGAAACTCATCGAATTCTTTCAGGCTTCGGATTTGTTCCGCCCGGAAAAACAGGTTATATTTCTGGCTTTGATCTTTGTTCTGGGATCTCTGATTTCATTAATGGGATTGCTGATACTGGCTAAACAACCGGAAAAATCCAAATCCATCGAGCAGCATGGTATTATTAAGACTATTAAAACCGCCTTCAATGATCAAAATTTCAGAAAGCTGTTGATTTTTTCCTGCTGGTGGATGATGGCAGTGGGAATCGGATCGCCTTTCTGGGGTCCTTTCATGATGACGAAACTTAAGATGACTCTCCTGGAGATGCAGATCTACGGCTCCTTTTCCGCACTGATTTCCATTTTCAGCTTTCGCTGGTGGGGTCGCTTCATAGATAAATATGGCAATCGTAACGCTATGAAAATTGCGATTCTTCTGGGTGGCTTTAATCCACAGCTCTGGCTCTTGATGCACCCTTATAACTATCATGTGATCTGGCTTGAAGCCATTTCTACAGGTTTCATGTGGGCCGGAGCAGGTGTGGTAGCTACCAATTTTGTTCTTTCTGTGGCTCCGGCTGAAAAACATCAGATATATTCAGGTATTTATGGCGCTTTTGCCGGTTTGGGCATGATGATAACAGCGCTGTTATCCAGTCAGCTTCTGATCACAGACTGGCAGGCAGGCGCTATTCACTGGGAAGCGGAGCAATTATTGTTTTCACTGGGTGGAATAATGCGCTGGACAGCAATAATTCCCCTGTTATGGATAAAGGAACCGAGAAGGATGAATCTGGGGTTAACCACCTGGTTATGGAATCAAGCCATGAAGATACGAATTATCCAAATCAGGGACTGGATGTTCGGGAAAAATTCAATAAAAAAGGGATTTAAGTCTGGGCAGAATAATCACCGGGACTAGATGAGAGATATCTTTTCCCTGACTCATCTGATTTCGTATATCAGACGA
>JAFGEH010000193.1 GCA_016931665.1 Candidatus Cloacimonadota bacterium
GGCACGATCCGCGGTATTTCCCGGCTGAGGAAATCAACAATATACCGATAATTATCCTGCAGATATAAAAGTAGCCTTTCCAGCCACTCCTGCCCTTCCTCATAAGCCGCAGTCAAAGCTTCTATACCGAAAATATTGCCGATGATCAACCCGGATTTCTCCAGCTCTTTCTCATAAGTCCTTCTGAGCTCCGGATCGGGAATAATGGCATAACCAGTACATAACCCGGCGATATTGAAAGATTTGCTAGGCGCATTCAGGATGATCCAGTCAACGTAATTCCCGGCAATCTCAGCTACCGGCAGATGACGGCAGGGCCGAAAAACCAGGTCGGAATGTATCTCGTCGGAAATCAGCCTGACCCCATATTCCCGGCATAAAGCCAGTAACTGCTCCAGTTCAGCTTTCTGCCAGACCCTGCCGACCGGGTTATGCGGAGAACAGAACAGCATCAGTCTGACCCCCTGCCGGAACTTATGCTCCAGATCAGCGAAATCCATTTGATAACGGTTATCCTGCAGGATCAGAGGTGAGACCGTTAAAGACCGCTCATTAGACCTGATGACTGCGAAAAAGGGATCATAAACCGGTGGCTGCACCAGAATCTTATCTCCTTTTTCAGTAAAAGCCTTTACTGCCAGGGAAAGGGCCGGCACTACCCCGGGAGTATTAAGGATCCAGTCCCGGGAGATTTGCCAGTTATGCCGGGTTTCATACCAGCTGCAAATTGACTGATAATAAGTATCAGACCGGAAAGTATATCCGAAAACAGGATGGTGGGATCTTTGTACGAGAGCCTTGGCAATGCATTCTGGTACCGGAAAATCCATATCAGCCACCCAGAAGGGAAGCAGATCTTCGCGCCCGAATTTGGTTTTCAGGTCATCCCATTTGATGCAACTGGTACCTTTACGATCTATTATCCTGTCGAAATCAATTTCCATAATGCCGCCTTGTTCGTATGTTCACAGCTTAAATTTTATCCCGATTTGTCCAATAAATTATTCCAGTCAGCTGGCTAACAATAAATTTACTTGTCATCATGAAAAACACCAGATTATTTGTTTCAGGAAAATGAGTTGTCAGCAGAGGGTAATATGTTGAAGAAGAGCGTTCTGATAGTTGAAGATGACAAGAATATAGCCCAGTATATGAAGAATGTCCTGCAGAAGGCCGGGTTCGAGATCAGCGGGATCATAGCTTTCGGTGAAGACGCCGTAGAGATCGTGGACAGTCTGAACACTAATCTGGTGCTGATGGATATAAATCTGGCAGGTGAAACCAATGGTTTGAAAACAGCCGAACTGATCAGTCAGAATCTCGATATCCCCATCATTTTTGTCACTGCCAATAACGATGAAGAAACCATCCGTCAGGCAGCTCTGGCCAATCCCTATGGCTATCTGCTCAAACCCTTCAACGAGAATGACCTGAAAATAACCGTGGAGCTGGCCTTTTATAAATATGAACATAGTTTAATACAGAAAAAATATAATGATCATCTGGAAAGCCTGCACCGTACAGCGACACGACTTCATAACAGCAATTCCCTTGAGGAAGTCATCGATATCACTGCCCAGACGGCCAGTAAATTCTGCCCTTATGACCGCTTTGCCCTTTACAAGATCAATTACAATGAACTCGATTATATCAGAGGATCATACAAGCCTTCTCTTGATAACTGCGAATTCAATTTCCTCAAAGATCTGGCAGTGATCACTTACGATCATGATGCACCTGTCCGCATGAATTACCAGGAAGATTCACCCCTGTCAGTCCCGGAAAATCTCAGCCTGCAATCCTGCCTGAGTATCCGCATTGGCGATCTGGGAGTTCTGCAACTGGTGGCAGAAAAAAACAATGCTTTTCATGAGAATGACTTACGAATTATAAAGCTCCTGCTGGGGCATACCTACGAAGCGATAAAAAGAGTACAGCTGGAACAGGAATTAAGAGATCAGGCTATCCATGATCCCCTTACCAATGCTTATAATCGTTTCTACCTGTACAAGATTCTGGAAAAGGAGAAACGGCTGGCCAAGATCAAGAAAAGAGTGGTTGCCTTCCTGATGATTGATCTGAACGATCTGAAAAAGATCAACGACATTTACGGCCACACCATCGGAGATGAGGTTATCAAGATTGTTGTTTCGATCATCAGCAAGGAAGCCGGCAGCCAGGCCACTATAATACGTTTCGGCGGTGATGAATTCCTGGTGGTAATCTCCAATCCGGAATTTGAGATAGCTGATCTGGAGAAAAGAATCCAGGAAAGAACCGCCGTCTGGAACAGGGATATCAACGAATATGATTTTAATATCAGTTTTGCCATCGGCAGTGTCTGCTGGCACAGTGACAGCGAGCAGTCCATCGAGGATATACTGGGCCAGGTTGACGAGAAAATGTATGAGAACAAAAAGCTGATGAAGAATAATCAGACAGTAAAAGCGTAATAAACTAAGATTCATGGAAAAGAAGAAAATTTTAATAGTTGAAGATGAGATCATCATTGCCGAAAACATCAAGAAGCATCTGCAGGCAAAGGATTATAATGTGCTGGGCATCATTACTATGGGTGAGGATGCCATTGAAGCGCTGTCATTATTGAAACCGGATCTTGTACTGCTGGACATCAAGCTGGAAGGCAGCATGGACGGGATTCAGGTAGCCGAGATCATTCGTCAAGAACACCAGATTCCGGTTATCTTCCTCACCTCTTATGGAGATGACAATACCTTGTCTCAGGCCATTCTCTCTGA